>CAZBFW010000213.1:4094-6945 GCA_964491135.1 uncultured Phycisphaeraceae bacterium
CACTCTTTCCCTACACGACGCTCTTCCGATCTCAGTTGGACAAGCCAGACCAGAATTGAGTACGACACCGCGACGTTGGCTCGGTGAAGCGCGCACAATTCCGTGACCGTCACAACCACGCCGGCGAGCACCGTCGTGGCGACGGCCCACTCCGGTCGCCGCATTGCGCGTCCATAGCCCATCAGTCCGATGGCCACCAGGAACGGCGGCCCGAGAAGCAACGCGCGAAGGCCCACCGCGGTCGTGTCCGTCAGCGCGAGCGCACGGCCCATCGCGGCTGCGTGGGCAAACGTGAGCGTCAGCACCGCAGCCGGCAGAGCGAAAAGAACACACAGAAGCGTCGAAGCGTAGTCAGCAAACGCCGATTCCCCGATGTCCGAACGCAGCCAGGCCCGAATCCGCCCGCCCCACCGCCTGCCCAGCCAGACCATGCCCGAGAGCCCCAGGAAGAACGACGCATCCAACCAGCGCAGCGCCGTCACGACCTGATGCTGACTCTCGAATCGCGCCGCCAACAGCCCCACGCCGCAGGCCGCCGCCGTCACGAGCCCGAGAACCGGAGGAATCCGAGAACCCTCCGCCAATTCGAGCAGCAACACCGCCGCCAGCACGCCGAGCAGCACCCAGGATCCCGCACCGCCCGCGTGGACATAGTGGCCTGCGGTGGCCGGTACGCGCCCCCACGCATGCTCCGCGACGATGCCCGGCCCCACGCTCCAGGCGGACAGCAGGACGAGTGCCGCCACCACGAAGAGGATCATCCAGCGATCCGCAAGCGGGACCTCCGGATTCAACAGTTTCTGCACAGCATCCGTCCACGGCCGGCGGTTGCCGCTCTCGCCATCCCGGTGGCGGTCATTGCCGGATGTCTTCCATCGGATCGCCGCCCGGACAATCGCCCACACCAGGCACACCGCGCCAACCGCCAACGCGTGGGCTTGCCAGACCCAGGGCTCCGCCAACGGCGATGCAAATTCCGCATACCACGATTGGCTCTGCAAATGCGCGTGCGTGCCCGCGCACCCCGCGCCGGCCATCGCGATTTGCGCTCCGGCGAGCAACACCGACCACCGCATCGCGAGCCCCAAAGCCAGCCACAGGGCAGACAGCCAGGCGGTTCGAATCGCCAATCCGCTCAGAGTCTGCGTCGGCAGCAGACTGACCAGCCAGATCGCGGCAAGTAGCGTTATTGTGACACCCACCTGGGCGAGAGGGTTCAGGTACAGCCGGACGGTGCGATCGCTCACCGCCACCAGCCCCAACGCGACGACGCCCGCTGCACCGGCGCTGGCTCCCGCCAGCAGCGCGGTCGGCCAGGCGTAATCCCCGACCGGCCACAGATAGACCAGGAGCTGGACGATCGCCATCTGGCCGAGAATGCCGCAGCACCACACGCCAAGCGGTGAGTTCACGCGACCGCCCGCCACGAACGCAGCCACGGCGTACACCAGGTAGACCCACGTCACGTGCGAGGGGTCTCCGGCCCGGCCGAAGCCGTACACGGTCACGAGTGTCAGGCTGATCGTCGCGATGGCCAGAGCCGTCCCCGCGTACGACCGGGCCAAAACGCCGCGACCTCGCCAGGCCAGCCACACCGCGGACAACGCACACACCACCACCGCGACAACCAACGCCTGGCCCGTTCGAGCCGAAAGCAGGGCACTGAGCACGACACTCGCCGTGGGGGTCGACCAGTCGAGACCGTGAAGGACGTGCACGCCCAGCACCCACGCAACCGTGAACCCCGAAGCGGCTGACGCATGCGCGGCCGGGTGCCGAGTCACGAGACTCACCGCCGCCATCGCCATGCTGACGACCAGTGTTGCGGGGATGAGCCGTGCCGGCACCGGCCAGGCCAGACCCACCCCCAGCACGGCCACGGATGCCGCCACGATCGCCACGCTTGCCGCCGCGGTTCGTATCTGCGGAGAGACGTCCTGAGCAAGCCGCAGCCAGACGAGCACGCCGGCGAACAGCGCCGGGATGGCGAGCGCGCTCACCAGGGGCGAAAGCAGGCGCAGCGCTCCTCCCCCAAGCCCGGATTCGTAGATGATCAGCCCGAACGGCACGAGGCAGGCGAATGTGTACACGCCGAGCTGCAAAAAGAGCCGCCTGGCGACATCCTCTCCGATCTGCCGCTCTCCGAACAGCCCTCGACAGGAAGCGGCCATCACTGCCACATACGGCACCACGGGCAGCAGAGCCACAGCCCAGAGCACCCAGCCCGCCAGTGGCGTCACGAACCGAACGACAAGCGAGCACGCGGAGATGCCCACGATGGCGCCGGCGAAAAGCCGCGGTCCGGCCGGCATGACAACTCGGGCCGCCAGAAACAGAAGCCATCCGAAAAGGGCGACCGCCCCGAGCTCAATCCAGGTGGTCCAGGCCCCAGGGACCGGTCCGTGCAGAGAAAAAGCCGCGAAGGCAAGCAGGTTGAGCGGAACCAGGAACGTGGCGACGAGCAGCACGACTTGGCCGGTCGTGGGGATCTTCCACCGGTAATACACGAACAGCCCGGCTCCGAAAAGCGCTGCGGTCATGGCCGTGAAGATCACGAACTTCAGGACCGGGATGGCCTCAATCCGCGACCAGAGGCTGATCACCAGGGCGGCCGAGCAGCACACGATGAGCAACCCGCCGATCAGTTCCCCCCAGCGGATGTTCTTCTCCGCCATGAAGCCGGCCAGGATTTCGCTGAACGGCCGGTGGGGCGGGGGTGGGGGCTCGGAGCGCGGCGCTTCGAGTTCCCGCTGGAGCCAGGAGGGCTGCGACGGTGGCTTCGTGGGCGACGATTCGGCGCGGACCGGCTGCGGGGCAGGGGGCTCGATGGATGGAATGGTCGCAAGGGGTG
>CAZBFW010000214.1:0-6944 GCA_964491135.1 uncultured Phycisphaeraceae bacterium
GGGGGTGCCCATGATTTCGGCAATCTGGGCAAAGGTCATGTCCGAGAAGTGCCGGAGCATGATCACCTCTCGTTCCGGCTCCGGCAGAGCGGCCAGCCCCCGCTGAAGGGCGTCGATCTCCTCCTGTTGCTCCAGGCCGCCGGAGGCCGCAGCCAAGGCACCTTGGTCGCCTGCCGTCTCCCGGGACCCCGCCCCGGTCGCCTCGGTATCCGAATCGGACAGAAGGGACATCGTTGGCGGCCGGCGTCGGGCCCGCCGGATATGGTCTCTGCCCAGGTTGGCCGCGATGCGGAAAAGCCAGCTTTCGAGGTTCCCGCGGTGTTCATACCGGGGCAGCATCCGGACCACCCGCACGAACAGGTCCTGTAACAGGTCCTCCGCGTCCGCCCGGGAGCCGGTCATCCGGAAGAAGAAGCCGAACAGGCGGTTGGCGTACAGGTCGACCAGGGCGTCGTACGCCGACGGTTCGCCCTGGCGGGCCCGTTCGATCAGGGTGGTCAGTTCGTCCACTTCCATGGCCGTCCCGAACGCCTAACGCCCGTCCGGCCCGGGTATTGCGGGCCGGAGCACGATCCCGGAGAAACCAGGCCCCGGGGGTTGCAAAGCGTGGCAAATGTTCTAGACTATGGGGCTCTTTGGGTCCCGGCAGGGTCCGGGGCCGGCATTGAGGAGATCGAGAACCATGCCACGCGTGTGCTATTATACCGGCAAGAAGACCCGTGCGGGACGGCAGTACACCCATCGCGGGAAGGCCAAGTACCTCGGCGGCGTCGGGCGGAAGGTCACCGGCAAGACAAAGAGGACGTTCCAACCGAACATCCAGCGAGTCCGGGCCCTTGTAGAGGGCAAGGTCTGCCGGATCAAGGTGTCGGCCAAGGCCATTCGGATGGGCCTGGTCGTCAAGCCGCCGAAGCGGAACTGGCCCCCGCCGGAGACCGCGCCAGCCGAATAGCGCCGCGGAACGGCGCGGACGTCCCGGCGTGAGCGGGTGAACATGCGATTCCTTGGCGAGGCGCCAGCCGTCTCGCCTTTTTTTTTCGCGGAGCCAGTCCTCTTGGAAACCCGGATTGACGCGTCTTTGGTCCGGCACATTGCCATGCTGTCACGGTTGACCGTGACGGACATGGAGGTGGCGCAGTTCGCGTCGGAGTTGTCCGCTATCGTCGGATACGTGGACCAGTTGTCCGAGGTGAACACGGAAGGCGTTTCGCCCACTGCCCACGTGCTGCCCATCCACAACGTGCTGCGTGAGGACGAGGCCCGGCCATCGCCGGGGCCGGAGGCCGTGCTGGGCAACGCCCCGCAAAGGCAGGACACGTTCTTCCGCGTACCCAAGGTGCTGGACCAGGACAGTGCGTGAGCAGAGCCCATGACGTTGGCGGCCACAGCACAGGCGATCCGACAGCGGCAGCAATCCGCGGAAGCGGTGGTGCAGGCCACTCTGGACGCCATTGCACGCTGGAATGGCACATATGGAGCGTTCCTCCACGTCGAGCGCGACCGGGCCGCGACCCGCGCCCGGGCGGTGGACGCCGCGATCGCGAAGGGTGAGGCCGTGGGGTCGCTCGCCGGCGTGCCGGTGGCCGTGAAGGACAACCTCTGCACGACATTCGGCGTCACGTCCTGTGCGTCGCGCATCCTGGCGAGCTTCCATTGTCCGTACAGCGCGCATGCAGTGGATCGGCTGGAGGCGGCGGGGGCCGTTGTGGTCGGCAAGACCAACATGGACGAGTTCGCCATGGGCAGCAGCACGGAGACGAGCGCCCTGGCGACCACACGGAATCCGTGGGATGCCGGGCGTGTGCCGGGCGGATCGTCCGGCGGATCCGCCGCAGCCGTGGCGCTGGGCCTGGTCGACGGTGCCCTGGGCAGCGACACAGGCGGTTCCATTCGCCAGCCGGCGTCCTTCTGCGGGGTCGTGGGGCTCAAGCCGACGTATGGACGGGTGTCGCGATACGGGCTGGTGGCGTTTGCCAGCAGCCTGGATCAGATCGGGCCGTTTGCCCGCACGGCCGAAGACGCCGCCCTGCTGCTGGGTGTGATCGCCGGGCACGACCCGCGGGATTCCACGTCGGTGGACCGGCCCGTGCCCGACTATGTCGGGGGGCTGAACCGACCCCTGAGAGGACTGCGGATCGGCATTGCGGCGGAGTATTTCGGCGAAGGGCTGGACGCTGAGGTCCGAAGGGCCGTCGAGGGCTCGCTGGCGGTTCTCCGGGAACACGGCGCCGAGGTGCAGGAAGTCCACCTGCCGCACACGCGGTATGCCATCGCCTGCTACTACCTGGTTGCCACGGCGGAGGCGTCGAGCAACCTGGCCCGGTACGACGGCGTGCACTACGGGTATCGAACACCGGACATCGACGACGTGATCGAGATGTACTCCGCCTCACGGCGGGACGGGTTCGGCCCGGAGGTGAAGCGGCGGATCATGCTCGGGACGTACGCGCTTTCGAGCGGATACTATGACGCCTACTATCTGAAGGCGCTCAAAGTGCGGACCTTGTTGCGGCGTGATTTCGAAGAGGCGTTCCGGACGGTGGACGTGATCGCGTCGCCGGTGACGCCCACCACGGCATTCCGACTCGGCGAGAAGACGGGCGACCCGCTGGCCATGTACCTCGCGGACGTGTACACGACTTCGGTGAACCTGGCGGGGATTCCGGCCATCAGTGTTCCGTGCGGGTTCGACAGCGCGGGGATGCCGATTGGGTTGCAACTCATGGGGCCGGCGTTCGGCGAAGAGGTGCTGCTGGCCGCCGCCCATCAATATCAGCATGTGACGGATCACCATCTGCGGCGTCCGCCGGTGGAAGCGAACGGATAGGCCGGGGAGTTGGCCACGCATCAACCAGTTCAGGTCTGGCGGGCACGGTTCGTGGTGCCGGTGACCGGTCCGCCCATCGAGTACGGAGCCGTTGCAGCAAGGGCGGGGGTCATCACAGCCGTCGGACCGGCCCGCGACGTATCCGGCGACCGGGTGGAAGATCTGGGCGACGTCGCGCTGGTGCCCGGATTCGTCAACGCTCACACCCATTTCGAGCTCTCGCACCTGGCGGGCCGGATTTCGACCGACCAGGGCTTCGTACCGTGGGTGGAGGGCCTGGCTCGCGTTCTGCGTGCGGGCGGGGATGCGGAGCCGTCGGTGCGGGAGGCGGTGCGTTCGGCCGTCCGGCAATCTCTGGCCGCGGGCGTGACCACGGCGGGCGACATCACGCGTCAGCCGGAGTTCGTGCGGCCGATGTTGGCCGAGGGCGCAATACGGGTGGTGTCGTTCGGAGAGGTTTTGGGGATCGGAACGCTCCGCAAGAACCTGCCCGCCAAGCTCGCGGCGGCCGTGGATTCCTCGGCTGTGACGGACCGGTTGCGGATCGGCATATCGCCGCACGCCCCGTACACGGTGGAGCCGGACGGCCTGCGACTCTGCGCCCGTCGGGCACGTGAATCCGCGCTGCCGCTGTGCATCCACGTGGCGGAGACGCAAGACGAAGAGGCATTCACCACCGCGGGGGTCGGACCCGCGCGAGACTACCTGGAACGATTGGGCGTGTGGGATGGTGCGTCAGCCTGCCCCGGCTTGCGGCCGGTGGAGCTGCTGTCGGCCTGTGGCCTGCTGGGGCCGCGGACGCTGCTGGCCCACGCGAACTACGTTTCGGACGACGACATCCGCCGTATCGCGGACGCCGGAGCAGGTGTAGCCTTCTGTCCACGAACACACGCGGCCTTTGGACATCCCCCCCACCGCTTCCGCGACATGCTGGCCACCGGCATCCCCGTGTGCGTCGGCACGGACAGCCTGGCGTCAAACCCATCGCTGAGCGTGCTGGACGAGTTGCGTCATCTACACCGCGCACATCGGGACGTCCCGGGCTCCACACTGCTTGCGATGGGCACATGCCACGGAGCGCGAGCCCTGGGCTGGAACGCGCAGGTGGGCTCGTTGGAGCCGGGCAAGGATGCGGATTTCGCCATCATTCCCATCGCCGCCGACGGTTCCGGCGACCCGGTCACCAACGTGCTTGCGTCGACGCTGCCGCCCCGGGCGACTTACGTTCTCGGAGAGCGGGTTGTGTTATGATCGCCGGCCGGCGGCTCGGTCCGTGCCAGGTCGCTGTATCCCAGGAAGCCAAGGAAACTGAACACGCAGGCGATGAGCCACACCGGCCAGCCGATCCAATGCCAGAGCAGCACGCCCAGGCCGGGCATGATCAGGCCTCGCACTCCGCTGAGGGTCACGTGAATGCCCATGTAAATCTCCGCCTGGTCCGGGTGGGCGAAGTGCAAGTGGCCGAGGTTGTAGGCCAGGGCCCCGCCGGCGGTGGCCAGCCCCAGGAACACCGCGCGGAGCGTGAATACGACGAGAGCCAGGGTGATGGCGGCACCACCGACTCGGTCCGCGTACAGCACAAACAGCGTGCCGACGGTCCCGGTCGCGATCGAGCCGAACCAGCATAGTCCGTTGACCACGCGAAACGGCAGCACGCCGACGCGGTCAAACCAGTGCCCGAGCCCGTGCAGCGTGAGGAGCATGACGAGCTTCGGAATGCCGTCCAGCAGAGCCGTAGCGATGAGGAAAATGCGCGGGTTGCCGCCCATCCGTGCCGGCAGCTCACTGGCGACCACAAAGATCACGACCGTACGCACGAGCAGGTTCCCCACGCCGGTCGACATCAGGGAAACCATGTAGCGGGTGAAACGCGGGTCGTCGCGAAAAACACGAACGGCCTGCCGGCAGAGGACAATCGGGTTCGCGGCGTCCCACGCGCTGATTCGACGCGCCGAGCCGGGTGCGACGCTGCTCCGAAGGCGGCTGAGTTCAGCCGCTTCCCCGCGGACGCGGACCCGTCGGATGAGCAGAGTACCCGCCAGTCCGCACAGGGCGATGAACGGAAAAACCAGGCGGTATGAACCGGGCCACTTGTCGAAGAGGGCGGCGCTGGCCATGACGGCCACGATCCCGGTGACTGCGCGCACCATTTGAAACCGGGCGGTGGCCCGGCCGCGGATGGACACGGGGTAGTTCGCTCTCCAAAGCGCGGTGCGAACGGTGATCACGCCGGTCATGAAGAATTGCGAGGCCGCCATCTGTGCGACGAAGCACCACGTCCCGAACGGGCTGGTGGGGGTCAGAACGACGGCGGCCAGCGCCAGGGTGACGCCGCCGGCGGCCACGGTCAACAGGGCGATCTTCCGGCGTCCGACGCACAGGGCGCCCCACACCATACTGGTGATGTAGACGCCGACGGGTGCGGTGGAGGCGATCCACACCTGCAGCGCGCTGCCGCGGAACGTTTCCTGCACGACCACTGCGGCGAAGTTGCCCTCCACGATGCCGGCCACGAGGCCCCACGGCAGCATGTGCAGGAACTCGTAGAAGTAGTTGCGGCGGCAGAAGACGGGCAGGCGTTGAACAGCGATGCAATCCACGGACTCTGGTCTCCATCGCGGCGGCGGGTGGTCGCCGTTTCTCTCGATCCGCACGGGAGTTAGGTACCCGGCCGAAGACCGCGCGTCAAAGAAAGTCAGCCGAAAGGCCCCCCAACCACCCGGCCGAAGTTGATTCTGCCCGTCCGGCGGGAGTAGCATCTGAGGCACCAAGCCGTCGGACTTATCGGCCATGCGGCAGGCCGTCCGGCGGCAAGGACGGGGAAACATGAAGCATCACCATTCACACGGATGGGCACTTGTGGCCTGTCTCACAATGGCGTGCGCAGCCGCACCCGGCCGCGGCGAGATCACGGAAGACCGGGTGCTCGTCGTGTACAATGCGGCCTCCGCCGACGGCGTGGCCCTGAAGGACACGTACCTGGCCGCACACCCGGGCATCCCCGCCTCCAATGTGCTTGCCCTGAACGACGGGAGCCTGCTGGTGGCCGATCTCACGCAGACTGATTTCGTGAGCAAGGTGCGTGATCCTATCCGAGCGTTCCTGTCCGCCGCAGGCTATCCGGCCCCGTCCGATATTCTCGCGATCGTCCTGATCCGGCCGTTTCCCCATCGGGTCCGTGATTCAGACAATCCCCTGGTGGGGGACAACCCGAGCGCCGCGAGCACGGAGTTCCTGCCCCCGTCGGCCGGCGGCCAGGGAGACGCCACGTACGCGTCGGTGGATGCGGAGCTCGTGCTGCTCTGGCAGGATCTGGATGGCGGCGAGGCCGGGGGCACCATGGACAGCCTCTCGGATAACGTCATCGACAACCCGTACCATCAGAGCGTCCTTCCCATCGACGTCTACAGCCGATCCGCCATAACGACGGCCAAGGTTTTTCTGAACACCGCCGATGTGGCCTGGCTCCTGGGCGGCAGCGGAAGCACGCGGCTGCAGCCGGGCGACCTGTACGTCGTGTGCCGAATCGACGGCCCGACGCACGCGGCGGCCGCCGCATGCATCGGGCGGGCGCAGCGAATCCGCGTGTCGCGAGGCGCGGCGCGCGTGATCCAGGACGAGTTTGACGTTTCCACCGGCGCCGACCTGGACGACGACGGTCTGTTCACGACGGGCGACCCCTTCAACGCCGGTGACGATTACGAGGAGAGCACGACCGCTCTGCTCGCGGACGGTTGGGACGTGCGGTACGACGGGTCGTTCGACTTCATCAGCGGTCCCGAAGAGCCGTCCCCGCTGATCGCGTATGCGTCGTACGGAGAGAATCACGACCTGAGCGGCCGGGGGGAGGATCCGCCGGGCACGGGGACGTACATCTCGGGCTTCCAGTTCGTGCCGGGCGCGATGTTCAACACGATCGAGTCGTACAACGGGCGCGCGCTGAACGGGCTGGGAACGTTGTTCGGACAGGAGCAGGCGGCGGACTTCATTGCGGCCGGCGGCACGTTTGGCATAGGCATGGTGTTTGAGCCCCTGTCATTCTCCATTCCGGATAACGAGTTTCTGTTCGTCAACATGCTCGTGCGAGGCATGCAGTGGGGCGAGGCGGCCTACACGT
>CAZBFW010000215.1:0-6892 GCA_964491135.1 uncultured Phycisphaeraceae bacterium
CGCCGACACCGGCGTGGGAAGCCCCCCCATCGTGGACCGCGGAGCGTATGAGTACCAATCGTAATTGCGAGGCCGCGACCGTTTACAGCAGGCCGAGGATCTCCGCCAGCAGCAGCAACGCGTCCTGAGCGCCCAGCGGAGCAATGTTGGAGGAAAGCGGGGATTCCTTGAACTCCTGATCGGCCAGGAATGTGTCGGCCGGGTTGGCCTCGTCCATCAGGTCCTCCGCATCGGTCACATGGTGAAGCCCCAGGAGGTGGCCGGCCTCGTGGCTGGCGATGTTGCCGATGGCAATCGCCATTTCCTCCGTGGTCGGCGTCCGGGTGAACAGGCGGGGGCGGAACGACTCCGTGAAGATGACGGCCACGTCATCCGGGTCGCTGTTGTACACATCGACGGCCTCCGAAATGCCGTACGCGATGCTGCTGGACCCGCCGAAATACACACGCGACAGGGGGCCGTCGGGCAGCGACTCGTCATCACTGGTCACAATGGTGACGTTCAGGCCTTCAAAGTTCTCCTGCACTGTCGCGATGATGCCGGCCTTCATCGCCTCCGTCTGGCCCGCATACACCGGGGAAATATCGCCGGCCCGAAACGCGGGCACCTGGGTGACGGGAATGCTCGGTACGTTGAGCGCCGCGCCGTCAAACCCCAGGTACAGCACCTGGCCCTCCGGCGCCGGCACGTCGCCGCCCCGCGTCACCGTGACCGTCACCTCGTACGCCCCGACGCTGGACTCGGCGCCGACGGCGTAGGGCGAGGCGTATACCACCAGGTAATACGGGGCGCCCGCATGCCGCACGGGCTGGTCCACGAAGGCGTTATAGTCGCTGCCACTGTCGTCGTCCGTCACGAACAGCCGCTCCTGGTCGTCATAAAGCGCAACGGAGATGTCGACGGCGCTGTCCGCGGCTTCGGCAGACACGCGGACTGCATCGCCCGGCTCCATCGGACCCAGGTTGAACACGTCGAAATCACCGTATTGGGAGATGGAGCCGTGGAGACGGGCAATCCCGCGCCCCGCATAGACCGCCACGATGGCATCCTCGAACGAATCATTGGGCTCGCCCCGCGTCTTGCCCAGAGGGGATACGGCGTTGGGATCGCGGTTGCCATCCTCGATCACCCCGGGGGTCCCCGCCGAGCCGGAGGGCTGACCGATTGCCCCGCAGCCGGCCAGAAGGATACCGGCGATTACACACGGCACGAGACGCCGGACGACGGATGTGAAACCGACCCGTTCTGCTGTTCTGCTCACGCTTTGCACCTCGCGGTCAAGCCATTCTACGGCCGCCCGGGCGTCCGGCAACAGACGCGACAAAAGGCCCACTTGTCTCATTCGGAAGGCACCGGCACGGGTGGCGTACTCGGCTCGGGAACAGACATTATCGGCTGGGAAGCAGCGGGGGCTGTTGTCGTTCCGGGCCGTGTGGTCGGTACCGGCACGGTCACGCCGAATTCACGTTGCAGCCACGCGGCAAACTGCCGCAGCTCGGCGTCATCCGGGTGTCGGGGCAGGATATCGGCGACAAACGCCCCCACCGCCGCTGGATCGTTGCCGGTCTGCAGGGACCGGGCAAGGGCCTCCAGACAGCCGGTCAGGTCCCCTCCCAGATAGGAAAGCTGGGCCGCCAAACCCCATCCGCCGGGATTGCGGGGATCCAGTTCGATCGAACGGTCGACCCAGGCCTGCACGCGCTGCAGATCCACGTCCGTATTGCGCGAGAACAGCAACTGGCAGAGGATCACGTAGCGATTGGCGACCTCGCGATCGACCGCCTCCGGGGCCGGATGGCCAATGAGCGGTGCGAGCAGTTTGTCTCGCACGACGTCCTCCTGGCCGGCGGCCAGTCGGTAGAGAACAAGCAGCTCATTCACGGTTCGGATCACCTCGCGACCGATGTGCGAAGGCGGGGCCTCCTTCACCGCCAGCTTGGCCGTCTCGATCGCGGGCAGCGGATCACTCGGGTTGGCGAGAAACCGGGCTTGGGACAACTCGACGTGGCACGAAGCCAGCCCCACCGGGGCGGGCTCCGGCAGCTTGCCATACAGCCGGATCGCCTCCTCAAGAAGAGACGCCGCGTGCTCATGTCGACCGAAGGCTTGAGAAATCATGGCGCAGAGTCGCAGCCGCTCGGGTGCCCACGGAGTCTCCCAGTCCGCGAACGAATCGACCCGGGCCGCCTGGAGCGATCGATCCAGGACGGGATCATACGCCTCCGTGAAATTCTCGTCCTCGGTGATTCGCTCCAGGAAATCGTCGTACACCGGGACGATGCGACGGTAGCGAAGCGGACGCGCCGCAATGTCGAAGAGCTCATCCAGCGGCCGTTGCCCCACGGTCACCGTTGCGTACGTCGCGGCAAAAAGAGGATGGAACGGCTGCCGCCGCAGCTCGCGATCCAGGGCGTCGACACCCGCACCCATGTACTGGGCCGCCTCCTTCTCGTTCTGAGCAATCAGCGCCAGGCGATGCTCCAACTCCCGCAACTGGAACTGAAGCCAGCCGGCGTTCCAGAACTGCGGCGCCTTTTCCAGAAGGGCCGTCAACTGCCCGAGGCCCTCGCGTTTGCGCGTCAGGCAGCGTTCGATATCCTCGTGCGCGGCGGCGATGAGCCGCGCATCGGTCGGCGACGTCTGGTACGCCCGCTGCAGCCGGCCCATTGCCTGGTCAAAGTCGTACCGCGCGGCGTAGAGACGCACGGTCACCTGATGGTCGGCCGCCACCAGGCGGCGCAGCGGGGGCAGACGCCACATGGCGGCATAGTCCGAACGGGCAATCGCGTCGTCCCAGCGCAGCGCCTCGGCGTGTTCGAGCGCCTCGCTCTGACTGCATGCCGCGGCAAAGTCGCGGCGGGCCAGCTCCGCGGCGGGAACGGCCAGCAGCAGGCCGGCCCCCAGGACCACGACGCGCCGCAACGGCGTTCGCTGCAGAACACTCACGGCAGACCGGTCCCGCGTGCAGCTCATCGCCCAGATCAGCCCCCAGAGCGTGTAAAACAGCGTGGGCACGCCCGGCAGGCGCAGACCGACGCCGAACGCCTCCTCGACCCCGAGGCCGAGCCAGGCCGACGTCAGAAGAATCAGCGACCAGCGACACCTCGCCGTCGGCAACGCCGGCAAGGCCGTCATGGCCGCCCGGAAGGTCAGGCCCATCGCCCCGGCGAACAGGATGAGACCGACCACGCCCAGGTCCGCCAGCACCTCCAGGTACTCGCTGTGAGCGTGGCTCACGCGGGCGTCCAGGGATTGCGGGTCATTCAGCACGTCCCGAACGGCCAGGGCGTCACCTTTGCGGGCAAACCCGCCCTGCCCCTGCCCAAGGAAGACCCGGTCCGCGTTGAGATCCAGAGCGTACTGCCACGCGTACATCCGAACACGCATCGAGGCGCTGCGCCCTCGCGCGGAGGGAGCGTCCTTGCTCTGCCAGAGGTACACTGCACCCCCGACCGCCAGCAACACCGCCAGGCCGGCCACGACCAAGCGCCCGCGAAAGCGCAGAGCCAGAAACAACACGGTCAGAAAAGCCATGCTCAGACCGACCGCCGCCCCACGCGACGACGTCAGGTAGAACGCGCCGCCCAGCAACGGCAGCACCGCCAGGCCGGCCAACGCCGCGGCCAAACGACGCCCACGCGAACCATCCGTACGTCCCACGAAGAACCCCGCCGCCGCGCCCATGGCCAGAACCAGGCCGGGGATCAGGCACGCGGCAAGCGTCGTCGGGTTGCCAATCGGGTACGACGCACGAAGAACCGGGTTGCGCTCCCGCCAGTACAGAACGGCCATCAGCGCCGTGGCCACGGCCGTCACCAGCACGACGTGCCCGGCATAGCGAGCCGTCACGCGGCTCAGTCCCAACCCCAGGGCAAACGTCCAGAGGTAGTACATGGCCAGCAGGGCCGATCCGGCGAGCGCAATGTCGCGTCCGGGCTGCGACCAGGTCACGCTGGCGAACGACCACAAAACGTAAAGAACGGCAAATACCCAGGCACCGGTCAGCGGGTGAATCTGCCGCCGGGTCACGGGAACGACCGGGCCGCCGGCGGCTTCGGCCGGACGCTCTTCGACGACGGTGTCCGTCTCGCAGACCTCTTCGCCCCGCCGGGGGCCGCGGGCCACGACAACGGCCACGACCACCGCCGCGATGGCGGCGCCCATGCACAGAATCAGCGACTTGATGGCGACCCCGTCCGGCGTGGGCTGCGACGCGCGGAGATTCAGCAGATGAACCACCGCCCAAAGCAGCGAGTCCGGCTGCCAGGCCACGGCACCGTCGGGCAGAATCTCGGGCTCACCCGCCGAGGTCAAAAGGCTGCCACCGGCCACCACCCCGACCACGAGAACGATGAGCACCACGTGCAGGGGCCGGACCCGGTCTCGATCGGCAATACGAATCAGGCTCATGGGCTGCGGTCAGCTTTCCGGGGTTTCCCGGCCGCCAGTGCGACCGGACCACAACGAATCCTCGATTCCGGCCCGCCGGTTGGCCACGCGTGCCAGCGCGAACAGCCAGTCTCCGAGCCGATTCAGATACACCAGAATACTCGGGTCCACCGTGCCGCCGTGAGCCGCGCGGACCACGGACCGTTCGGCGCGGCGACAGACGGTGCGAGCGACGTGCAGCCGGGCGGCCGGCTCGCAGCCGCCGGGAAGAATGAAATTCCGCAGCGGGCCCGCCTCGGCGTCGGCGGCGTCGATCCAGCGCTCCAGCCGGCCGATCGCGGAAGAGTCGATCCGGGCGGCCACGGGCGTGTCTGACTCACGGGCCAGGGCCGCTCCAATAAGGAAGAGGTCCCGCTGCACGGCGCGAAGAGGCTCCGCCATCGCGGCATCCGCGCAAGCGACCGCCGCCAGGCCGATCGTCGCATTCAGTTCGTCCACGTCACCGCAGGCGGCCACCTGGTCGTGGTCCTTTGCGATGCGGCGCCCGCCGAACAGGCCGGTCCGGCCGTGATCGCCCCTGCCGGTGTAGAGCTTCATGCCATCACTCCCGCCTTCGGCTCAATGCCGAAAATGCCGAGTCCCCGTGAAGATCATGGCCGCCCGGCGTTCGTTGCAGGCCCGGATCACATCCTCGTCGCGCTTCGAGCCGCCCGGCTGGATGATCGCCGTGACGCCTGCGTCCATCAGGATATCCGGGCCGTCGCGAAACGGAAAGAACGCGTCCGATGCCGCCACGGCACCGGCCAGGGCCTCGGTGTGCCCGTTCTCGCGGGCGGCCCAGGTGGCGATCCGGCAGGACATGACGCGCGACATCTGCCCGGCCCCGTTTCCAATGAGGGTGTCGTCGCGGCAGATGGAGATGGCGTTGCTCTTGGTGTGCTTGCACACCAGCCAGGCCAGCCGCAGATCGGCCAGTTCGCGTTCGTCCGGGGCGCGGTCGGTCACCACGCGCCATTCGCTCTCATTCAGCCCGACGGCGTCGCGACTCTGGATCAGGAGATTTCCAGGAACTGAGCGTATGACGTGCTCGGGCCATCCCGTCATGGACATGCCGTCCCCCACGTCCATCAGCCGCACACGGCTGCCCCAGGGCTTTCGCGTCCGGACGACCTGGACCGCGTCATCTCCGAACGACGGGGCCAGCCAGACCTCCACGAAAAACGCCCCGGCGCCGGCCGCCTTGCCCCATCGCTGCAGCGAGTCCATCACGGCCTCCGCAAAGGCCGCATCCACGCGGAAGTTCACGGCCAGGATGCCCCCCATGGCCGCGTTCGGATCGCCCAGATACGCCCGGCGATAAGCCTCCACGGCGTCTTCCGCCACACCCACACCGCAAGGGTTCGTGTGCTTGATGAAGCAGGCAACCGGAGGAGACTCTCCGTACCATCGCGTCAACTCCGCGCAGAGTTCCAGGGCGGCGCCGGCGTCCACCAGGTTGTTGTACGAAAGGTCGGGTCCGCCGGTCTTCGCCGCAAGCCATTCTGTCAAACCGAACAGCGAGCACACCTCCGCCTGTTGATGGGGATTCTCACCATAGCGCAGCACTTCGCGGCTGCGAAGGTGAATCGCGCGGAACTCCGCCTGATCAGGATTCTGCGGATGAGCGGTCAGCCACGTTGCGATCGCGGCGTCGTATCGGCAGGTCTGCTCGAAGGCACGCGAGGCAAGGCGCAGAGGCATGGAATTCTGTGCATCCGTCGCGCTTCGCAGAGATTCGAGCACACCCTCGTACTCGCCGGGGCCAGAGACGACGCGCACGTGGCGGTGGTTCTTCGCCGCAGCCCGCAGCAGGCAGGGACCGCCGATGTCGATCATCTCGATGGCCTGCTCGAGGGTGCAGTCCGGCCGGGCCACCGTATCCTCGAACGGGTACAGGTTCACGACCACCAGGTCGATCGGCTGGATCCCCTGCTCGGCAAGCTGCCGCATGTGCTCCGGGTTGTCCCGATCGGCCAGGATCGCGGCATGAATCCGCGGATGCAGCGTCTTGACCCGCCCGTCCAGCATCTCCGGGAAGCCGGTGACGTCCTCCACCAGCCTGACGGCGATGCCCGCGTCCGTCAGGTGCCGGGCCGTTCCGCCGGTCGACAGGATCTCGAAGCCGAGCTCCTGCTGAAGGGCCCGGGCAAACGCGACCAGGCCGGTCTTGTCGTAGACGCTGATCAGGGCTCGTCTGGCGCGGTGCTGGCTCATGAATGTTCCGTCTATCCGGACATCGGACCGCGGCAGTAACCGGTCCGGCCGCTGCTGGTCCGGATGATAGCGGGAACGCCCCGGAAGGAAAGCGGCCCCGGGCCGCGGAGAGCGACGCATCTTCCGGCGCCCACGACGGTTCCGGAGAGCCGTCCGGAAGACGGGCAAGGGTGTCGGCCACCGGTCCTGCGTGCCGAAAATCCCCCTGCCGCCCACTTGCCCGCCGCCCGGGCATCTGCTACCTTGCCGA
>CAZBFW010000216.1:0-6873 GCA_964491135.1 uncultured Phycisphaeraceae bacterium
CCCCACCCTATCCTACACTCTTTCCCTACACGACGCTCTTCCGATCTGGCGAGCGAAACGTCGGCATGTACCGCGTGCAGGTGTTCGAGCCGAAGCGGACGGCCATGCACTGGCACATGCACCACGACGGGGCTCGCCACCATCGCAAGTACGCGGCCCGCGGCGAGAGGATGCCGCTGGCCATCGTGCTGGGCGGCGAGTCGGTGCTGCCCTACGCGGCCACCTGCCCGCTGCCGCCGGACGTGAGCGAATTGCTGTTCGCCGGCTTCCTGAACGACGGCGGCATCGAGCTGGTGCCCTGCCGGACCATCCCCCTGGAGGTGCCCGCCCGCGCGGAGATCGTGATCGAGGGATTCGTGGACCCGAAGGAGACGCTGTTGGAAGGCCCCTTTGGCGACCACACGGGGTTCTACTCACTGGCCGATCGGTATCCCGCGTTCCAGGTGACGGCCATTACGCACCGCCGCGACCCGATCTATCCGACCACGATCGTGGGCAAGCCGCCGCAGGAGGACTACTACCTGGGCAAGGCGACGGAGCGCATCTTCCTGCCCCTGCTGCGGGTGCTGGTGCCGGACATTCTGGACTACTCGCTGCCCATGTTCGGGGCCTTCCACAACTGCATGTTCGTGAGGATCCGCAAGGAGTACCCCATGCAGGCCCGCAAGGTCATGTCGAGCATCTGGGGCGCGGGCCAGATGATGTTCACCAAGCTGATCATCGTGGTGGACGAGCAGGTGAACGTGCACGACGAGCAGGACGTGTTGTTTCACGTCGGGGCGAACTGGGACCCGCGGCGGGACACGGTGATCGTGGACGGCCCGTTGGACATCCTGGACCACGCCGCGCCGTTCTGCGGCACGGGCGGCAAGATGGGGATCGACGCGACGCGCAAGGTCCCCGGCGAGGGCCCGGTGCGGGAGTGGCCGACGGAGCTGGAGATGACGGCCGGCGTGAAGGAGCTGGTGACGCGGCGGTGGGGGGAATACGGAATAATGTCAAATGGCCAATGACCAATGGCGAATGGCTGGTGGAAGAGCCTCGGGGCGGGGCAGCCTTTGACATTAATCATTGGACATTGGACATTGTGAAGCAGTGAGGTGGGTATGCAGGCCGAGGGGAAACTGGGCTGGCGTTTTCCGCGGACGTTCTGGTATGCCAACGGTGCGGAGCTCTGTGAGCGGGCGGCGTATTACGGCATGTTCATCACGCTGCTTCGCTACCTGAATGTGGAGATCGGTTTCACCGACAACGAAACCGGACTGATCACGGGGCTGTTCGCCGGGGGGCTCTATCTTTTGCCCACGTTCATGGGCATCATGGCGGACAAGATCGGCTTCAAGCGAGCCCTGATGATCGCATTCGCCGTGCTGACGTGCGGCTACGCTTTGCTGGGCTCCTTTCAGCTGAAGTGGACGGCCGTCTCCGCGCTGGGTCTGATCATGTGCGGCGGCGCCATCATCAAGCCGGTCATCTCGGGCACCGCGGCCAAGTGCAGCACGGACGCGAACCGGGCCCGGGCCATGTCGATCTTCTACATGGTGGTGAACATCGGCTCGTTCTCCGGGAAGGGGCTGGCCGGCGTGCTGAATGAGCGAGTGGGCCTGGACGCGATCCATTTCTACGCCGCGGGCATGTCGTTTGTCGCTCTGCTGCTGGTCGCGTTCTTCTATCAGAACGTGGACACGGAAGGCACGGGCAAGACCGTGGCCCAGGCTTTGCGCGGGCTCTGGACGGTCGTACGGAATTTCCGCTTTCTCGGTCTGATCGTGATCATCGCGGGCTTCTGGCTGATCCAGGGGCAGCTTTACGGCGCGATGCCCACGTACATCGAGCGGGTACTGGGGAAGGGCTACAAGCCGGAGTGGCTGGCGAACATCAATCCCCTGACGGTAGTGATCCTGGTCGTGCCGATCACGCACGTCATCCGGCATTTCAGGCCGCAAAACGCCATCGGCATCGGCATGTTCATCATTCCGTTCACGGCGTTGGTGATCGCGCTGGGCACCCTGCTGGAGAAGCACGCGGGGAACTCGGTGGACCTGGGCTTGTTCTCGATCCATCCCATCGTGTTGTGCATGATCGTCGGGATTGCCCTGCAGGGCCTGGCGGAGTGCTTCCTGTCGCCGAAGTTCCTCGAGTTCGCCTCCAAGCAGGCGCCGAAAGGGGAAGTGGGCCTGTACCTGGGGTACCAGCACCTGACGACGTTCTTCGCCTGGCTGGCCGGCTTCATCGCCGCGGGTCTGCTTCTCAACCGGTACTGCCCCGATCCGCGGAAGCTGGACCCGCCCACACGTCATCAATGGAGAACGGCGACCGATCCGCAATACCGTTTCACGCTGGACCCGGCCGACACCGACGCGCTGAGGCCGTCGGCCGTTGTGCCACCGGCCCTCCGCGACGTTTTGACCAGCCGTGGCCTGGAGGTTGCGGCGGACGCGGCGATCCGCGAGCTGAAGGCCCGCGACTGGTGGCGAAAGGATCCGGAGCGGTCGTGGGTCATCGAGACTTCTGTGCGAACGGTCGCCCGATCCGACCTGCCGGTTGAGCTTCATCGTCAGTTGAGGGACGACAACGCCGTGTCCGAGGCGCTGTGGAAGAGTGTTGCGGAAGGAGATGAGCCGCTTCCCCCGCATTCGTATTTGCGTCGCGATGCACAGGCCGGGCACGATGAGCAGTGGGAAATCGTGTTGCGACAGGTGAGGATCGACGAATCCAAGCTGGAGACGGACGCCGATGCCCAGAGGGCCGGCCGAGACCGCGCCCGGCGGGATACCGTGGTCCTGGCCATGGGGCCCCGGACGGGCGAGTCGTGCCCTCTGCCGGAGGAGTATGCAGACGCAGACCGGATCTGGTACGCATTCGCGATCATCGGGTTCGGCGCGTTCGGCGCCATGCTTGTTTACATCTTCGTCACGAACACGCTGGACAAGCGGTCCGCGGGGCGCGGCATGCCGCCCGTTTGAGCGTTCGGCCGGTCCGCATCGGCGCCGCAAAGATGCGCCACAACCCTGTAGCACCGGGAGGTCTGACCGGTGCTTCGGTACGCTCTCGTTGACTTCGCGAGAAATCGTACGTATCCTACGCATCGCGTGGCGCGGTTTTTTTGAGGAAGCAGGCATCCTTGCGCATTGCTTTGATCAATCCCATTACGCGGCGGACCCAGGGATATCACACCATCGGCAGCAAGATCCCGCAGCTTGGCCTGCAGGTGCTGGCCGGGCTGGTGCCGCCGCCGCACGAAGTCGAGATCATCGACGAGATATTCGGGGGTGAGTTCACCGAAGACGCGATCCGCACCCGCGGGTACGAGCTGGTGGGCATCACGTCCTACACCAGCGGCGCGACCCGGGCCTACGAGATCGCGGCCCTGTGCCGCCGGCGCGGGATTTCCACGGTCATGGGCGGTCCGCACGCCTGGGCCGTGCCGGACGAAGCGGCCCGGTACGTGGATTCGGTCGCCGTCGGCGAGTGCGACGAGATCTGGCCGCAGATCGTGGAGGATGCGGCGGCCGGCCGGCTCCAGCCGCGATACGAAGGCAGGCTCAGCGAGCTGGGTTCGCGGCTGGGAGCGGGGCTGCAGACGCTGCAGCCCGTCAACGGGCGGTACGACGTGTCGAGCATCCAGACCTCGCGCGGCTGCCCGGTCGGGTGTGAATACTGCAGCGTGACCCTCTTCAATGGCGGGCCGATCCGCCGCCGTGACATCGGCTCGATCATCGAGGAATGGAACCAGACGCCCCGGCGGTTCATCTTCGTCACGGACGACAATTTTTTCGGCGTGGGGCCGCGGCACGCGGAGTGGGCCAAGGAACTGCTCAAGGCCATCATCAAGCACGGCAAGAGGCGGCTATGGTTCAGCCAGACCACCATCAACATGGGCGACGATGCCGAGGGACTGAAGCTGGCGTACAAGGCCGGCTGCCGGGGCATGCTGATCGGGTTCGAGTCACTGAACCCGGAGTCGCTCAAGGATTTTCACAAGGGCGTCAACCGCAAGAACGCCGACCGGTACCGCGAGCTGGTCACGGGCTTCCACCGCGCGGGCATCAGCGTGTTCGGGGCGTTCATCATCGGGGCGGACCAGGACACCGTGGATACGGTCTCGCAGACCGCGCTGGAGTCCGTGCGGCTTGGGGTGGACACGATCCAGATCACGAACCTGACCCCCCTGCCCGGCACGCGGATGTACGACCGGTACATGGAGGAAGGCCGCATTTTCGCGACGAACTACCCGGAAGACTGGGAGCGCTTCACGTTCGTGGAGACAGTGTATCACCCGAAGAACGTCTCCGCGCAGCAACTGGACGAGGCGATCTACGAACTTCGCCATACCGCTGCGACGGTACCCTGGGTCTGGCGTCGTACCCTGCGGACGCTGATCCAGACGCGAAGCCTCACGTCCGCCCTGTTCATCCACGGCATGAACAAGGGATGGAAGCGCATGGCCCGCATCCAGACCCGCTACGACCAGGTGCGATTCGGCGGCATTTCGGAAAACGCGGCCGAGCGGATATCGCGGCTGCGGCAGGCGTTTGCCCTGGGCTAATCACGGTCTCGACCCGACCTTCACAGCCAGCGCATACAAGCCGAACAATCCGGCAAACAACGCGATCAGGCAGACGGGGACGACCTCCAGCGAAACCCGGCGAGCCAGAATCCCCACCAGGCCGGGGATGACCGCCATTCCCAGGCCGCCCGCGGCCACCTGCATGCCAATGGTGTTCGCAGCATGGTGCACGCCCACGCGTTGGCTGGTGCCCGAGATCAGTGCCGGGAAGATGGGAGCTATGGCGCAACCGATCAACGCCACCGCAACCAGGTTTGCAACACTGGTCGGATTCCACCACAGCAGCACGGCGCCAAGCAAGGCCGCGAGGAGGCTGCACCGCATGAGCAGATCGACTCCCAGTCGCCTGGCGTAGAGGCCGGCCACGCCACGACCTACGGTGAAGGTGGCCCAGTAGCTACCCGTCCACAGTCCAGCCATCCAAGGGTGGGTGCCCCGTGACTCAACGAGGAGAGTGTAGGCCCAGGTCCCGAGCGAAGCTTCGCAGCCGGTGTACAGCAGGAACAACAGCACGCTCAACCACACCCTGGGCCGGCGCAGTGTTTCACCCAAGGGCGTTCTGTATTCCGTCAGGCGCTTTGGCTGCTCACCCCCGCCGGGAGCGTCCTTCCGACTCCACATGGGCAGGGTCAGCACAAAGCAAGCCGCCAGCGTAAGCTGGTAGGCGCCCACAACACTATAGCCCACCCGCCACGAATGCAGAGCCGTCACGGCAAGGGTCATGAGAACGGAACCCAGCGTCACGCCAACCCCCCAGCTTGCGTGGAGCCATTGCATCAGCCCTTCGCCGAAATGCGCGGCCACGTACGTGTTCAGACCGGCGTCAATCGCACCCGCTCCCAGGCCGGCCGCCACGCCGAGCACAACCATCATCCACCAGGCCGGGACCAGGGTGTAGCCGATCAGACCCGCTCCGGTCATGGCGCAGCTTGCCGCCAGCACGTTGCCAATACCGAAGCGCGCGGTCAGGGGGCCGCTCAGGAAGCTGGTGGTCAGGTAGCCTGTGACGGTCGCCGCGAGCAACAGGCCAATGGAGTCCAAAGGGATGGAAAAACCAGCGCGGATCGAAGGCCAGGCGATCCCCAGCAGGCCATCCGGCATCCCCAGCGCGATGAAAGCAACGTAAGCCAGGACAACCAGACTGGTCTTGGGATGATCCTTGATCCTCGTCCAGATTCTCATGTTTAGGACTTCCTGACGGTTTCGCTGGCAACACGTAACGTCAGCGTATCGCCACGGGCGGCGGACCCGTACTGGCGGGTCCATCCGTTCATCCACCCGGTGTGGCGAAGGAAGGCGGGAAGCATCACGTCCGCTTCCTCTCGCGAAACACGCCGAGGAAGAAGATCGCCAACCCGGCAAGCAGGCCGGCAAGGAAGATGTCCCAGCGGAACGGCTCCGGCGCGCCGCCCGCCTGGATGTTGCGCCAGTCCCGGCAGAAGGACACGATCACAACCACGCCCGCAAGGATCATGCCCAACCAGCACCACAGCGGGAGCCGCAACGGCCGGCCGCGTCCTTCACGCACCAGTGTCCAGAGACTGCCGAGGATCAATCCACATGAAACCAGCACCGGCGCGATCACCGGGCCCGTCCAGATGACCGGCAGCAGGAAGAGAATGTCCCAGTCGAAGAGGCTCGCAGGCCACCCGATCGTCACCCAGAGGAACACGTAATAGAAGATGTCCCACACCGCGAACGTCAGGGCGAAGAATGCAAACCACTCGCGGCGTGATCGGCACATCCCCCATGCCACTGACGCCAGCATCATCAGCGTTGCCAGCTCCCGCCCCAGTTCCACGTACAACTGCCGCTCCACCTCCCAGCCCTGGGCCTTGAGCTGCTCCAGCGTGATGGCCGGCAGCAGGTCGTGCGGGGCGATGCCCGGGTGGAGCTCCAGCCGGATGGGCTGGTACGCGGCCCGCAGGTACGCCACGACGGCCGCCTCGACATAGCCGAAGGCCATCGCGAAGAACGCTGCGGCGATCACGCGAGTCTTCCAGGCGGTCATTGGCAGGTCCAGATGCAGAACGGCACGGCGGAACGAGGTCAGGGCTGCGGGACGGGTCCGCAGTCGTGGATCGGCGCTGCAGCCGCGTCCGCCGGCTCCGCCGGTTCGGCGACCGCTTCGGACTCCGACGCACTCTCGGAGAAGTCCGTCGCGCCCTCCGGCCGGCTCGCCAGCCAGTCGCGCAGGTACTGATACGGGTCGGCAACGTTCGCCGCCGCGCGGAACACCTGTATGGAATCCGGCCAAGATCGGAAGAGCGTCGTGTAGGGAAAGAGTGTAGGATAGGGGGGGG
>CAZBFW010000217.1:0-6835 GCA_964491135.1 uncultured Phycisphaeraceae bacterium
TCTTTCCCTACCCGACGCTCGTCCGATCTCCTTCGCGGCCTCGATACGGAACCCGGGCACGTTCAGGCCATCGAGAATCTCGCGCAGCCGGTCAACCGGGGCGCCCGCGTCAATCAGGGCGCCGACGATCATGTCGCCGGCGGCGCCGCTGAAGCAGTCAAAGTAGGCGATGGTCATGGGGCGGAACCTCCACGCGAACGGCCGGATGCGCTGGGGCCCGGTCCAAACCGCCGGCGTAGTGTATCTTCCGCTACTGTGAAGGGCAAAAAAGAACCGGAAAGGGCCAACCTGCGCACGGACGCGGCCGGACGGCCAAACTAGGGCAAACTCCTCCTTCAGGGCGCTGCGGGTCGCCTCCGATGAGAAGAGTGTTGTTTGGTTCACCGAGTGTTCGGCGAGACGGCTCGGCCACGTTTCAGAAACGTACCGAGCCGTCTTGCTCACTACTGTGAATCTGCGCGCGTGTCGCACGCCGGGGCGGGCTGCTCCCGTGGGGGGATAGGACGCACGTGCCTGGTGCGGCGGTGGAACTCCAAGTCGACAGGCCGCCGGGAGCGGCCGCCAGACCGCGGCGGTGAATCGCCGCCTCAACCACAATTCACGTCGATTCGAATCTCGCGATGGTCGGACGGCCGGCATTCGAGCGATTGCCAGTCGCCCATCAGGGGCCGGTGAACGCAGTCTGGAAGACGGCGAAATCGGCGGCGTCCACGTCCACGTCCGTGTCGGAGTCGAACGCGGTGAGGCAATCGTCCAGCGAATTCTGGGCCGGTGTCGGCGTCGCATCCGGGCCGGCCAGGCAGTCGGCGAAGCGCAGGTAGTCGTCCGCGTCCACGTCACCGTCCCAATCGAAGTCCGCCGGGGCGGTGCCCTCCCAGCCGGCCAGCCGAGCCATCATCCACCAGAACGCCCGGCCTTTCAGGTTGCAGATGATCGATTGGGAGTGGGCACACGAACAACTTGTGCAGAGCTCATGGCCGGGGTGCGCGGCGCACCATTGCTGCGGCCAATTTCCGCCGCTGTAGTCGCCGTTGTCGTTGCAGCCCAGGGACAGATACTCGTTCCAGTCCGGGTCGTAGCTTTCGATGTCGGCGAAGTCGAACACGATCATGTCGTTCGCAATCGCATAGTCGCGGACCTGGTTGTTCCGCGCATGCAGGTTGCCCGTCAGGCCGCTGCCGTCGGTGTGCCCGGTCATGAGGATGAACCGCATGCCCGGAAACTCCGTCTCAAACTGGGCCATGGTGTTCAGATAGGCCGCGGTGGTGGCCTCACTGTTCGATGATTGCTGCCCGCACCAGGACCACATGGAATACTGGTAGTTTCCGGTGGCGGCCACGGCGCGGGTCCGGTCCTGGCCGGACGTCGAGGCCCAGTAGTCGTCAGGCTCGATGTACGTTTCCGGCGGATTCCCGTCGTAGATGCGCAGAGCGGGCGGGTTCTCGATGGGCGGGAGACCCTGCGAGCCACTCTCACGAACGGCAACGCTGTACTCCGGATGCAGGGACTCAAGCACCTCGATGCCCGAGACGACCTGGCTTCCATGCGAGGTGTGCGCATAGTGAAAGGTCATCAGCTTGGCTTGGTCGAGCCAGTACGCGGGGATCGCTTCGAGCTTCGTGCATTTGTGGTCGATGATGAGACCCTGTTGCCCGCGGACGGCTGAGCCGAACCCGAAGAAGACGATTCCAGAGATTGTCCAAACCCCAATTCCACCCCAGCGCAACCGATTCAGGTGTGACATACCGGCAGTTTCCTCCTCCGCGCGGAGCGCGGCGTTCACGCGCCTTGGCCTACCGCCCCGCGCCGGCAGTGTAACAGAAATGAGACTTTGGAATCAAGGAGGGGTGATAATGTAACTGTAATGAAACAGACGGCTTCTACGAAAGTCAAGAGCGGCGGCAGTAGTAGCATAATAAACGACAATCGTTTGCGCGTGACCGATGGTGGGCCGCCGGTCAACTGGTGGCACGCGGCGGGCGCGCAAGGCAGATGCTTGACCGGTGAGTGCTGGGGAGGCCGAGCCGTCCACGGACCGATGAACGCTGCTGACGGAAAACCGCGCGAGAGGAGCGTGGCTTGGGTTGAGGCGGCGCGGCCAACTCGGCAAGGGAAGCACGCGAGCAAGCAGCCGGGCGTAGGCGGGGGGGGGGGGGGAACCGAGATGGCCTGCGGGGCCTCACGGCAGGTCCGACGGTCTGGCGGGTCGCGTTGAGGGTTGTCGTGGGACGCAATAGGATTATGTTTGGCGATCGGAAAGTCAGCGTGGAGGCAGGAGCATCGTGGAGCAGACGGCAGACTCCGGTGAGGCCGGCTTGAGAGACGACGGGATCGATCGGCAGCGGACGATCGGCGTGGGGCTGCATCCGATCGAACTGGCAGCGCGGCGCGGCATCGGGCCGCTCAGCGAACTGGCGGCTGAGGCGTGGCATGGGCAGGCCAGGCCGTGTCCGTCATGTGGGCAGCTTGTCCGGCGAACCGCGTCAAGCTGCGATCTGTGCGGGCAGGATCTCCGGCCTCAGATGCTTCTGAAGATGCAGGCTCACGCCGGCCCATGGTACGTGCTGGAGCACGTGAGACCTTTCCCCGGCGTGCGAATTGAGCGGCTGATCAAGCAGATCCGCCGGGGCGTGCTGACGGGCACGTCAATCGTGCGGGGTCCCACAACCTTTCATCAGTGGCGGTTTGCCGCGGAGACGCCAGGGCTCAGCAAATACCTGGGCCTATGCTGGCGCTGCCAGGCACCGGTCTCCGAGCATGACACGATCTGTCTGGGCTGCCGAGCGGTGCTCGACGGGGAGACGGACGTGTTTTTGGAGCAGGCGTGGTCGGGGGAAACGGGGGCGCAGTCGACAGGAGCGGCCGCGTCCGTCTCGCCCGTCCAGCTGTCGGAGCCCGGGGCGGCGGGCGGCGCTGAGGAGCTCCGAAGGTTGAGCGCAGCCCTGGCGGTGCGGGAAGGGCCCCGGCGGCGGCCAGGGGGGCGTGATCCGCGCATCGCGGGCATCCACGTGGGATGGGTTGTGGGCGCCCTGGTTGTGATCCTGATCGTGGCGCTCGCGGTCGTGGTATGGTGGCGGATGCGTGATCTTGCGGACCAGGAGTCCGGGAGGCCGGCCGCCGTGCCGACGACACAGGAAGCCCACGGGGAATCCTGAGGTGGTGGCTGAACGGCGGTCGATGTCTGTGGGGGAGCCATGCCCAACACCGCAAAACCCGTTGTGATTCGGGGCGGAACCGTGGTAACGGCCGCCGAGGGTGGTGTTCGGACCTTTGCCGGACACACGGTTGTCTTGGGCGACGGCGTGATCACGGGGTTTGGGCCGGACGATGCGTTGGACGTTCCCGGGCCGGAATCCGGCGAGTGGATCGATGCCGGTCGTCACATCGTGATTCCCGGTCTGATCAACACGCATCATCACCTGTTCCAATCCATCACGCGGGCGTTGCCGGCGGCGCAGGATGTGAAGCTGTTTGACTGGCTGCGAGCGCTCTATCCCCGTTGGCGTCACCTGGACTACGAGTCCGCACGGGCGGCGGCGCTGGTCAGCCTGGCCGAGCTGCTGCTGAGCGGCTGCACGACCACCAGCGATCATTTCTACCTGGTGCCGCGTGGTTCAGACGTCCGGCATGAGGCCGTGCTGGAAGCGGCAGACCGACTGGGAATTCGGATTCACCTGTGTCGGGGCAGCATGAGCGTGGGGGAGTCGAAGGGCGGGCTTCCGCCGGACGACTGCACCGAGGACGAGGAAGCGATCCTGAAGGACAGTGAGCGGATGATCGGCCGATGGCACGATCCAAGTCCGCTGGCCATGCGGCGAATCGACCTGGCGCCGTGTTCGCCGTTCAACGTGAGTCCGGAGCTGTTCCGGGCCACCCGCGACCTGGCCCGCGCGCATGGTTTGCTTCTGCACACCCATGCGGCGGAGACGATGGACGAGGAGCGGTACTGTCTCGAGAAATTCAAGTGCCGGCCTATTCCTTTCTTTGAGGACCAGGGCTGGCTGGGCCCGGACGTGTATTTGGCGCACTGCGTCTGTCTCACGGATAACGATGTTGCGTGTCTTGGGCGAAGCCGCACGGGCGTAGCGCACTGTCCGTGCAGCAACATGCGGTTGGGAAGCGGCGTGGCGCCGATTCCGGAGCTGTTGGCCGCAGGGGCCCGAGTCGGCATCGCGGTGGACGGCAGCAGCAGCAACGATGGTGGGCACGTGCTGGCAGAGGCCCGTCAGGCCCTGTTGCTGCAGCGAGCCGTGAAGGGAGCGAAGGCTTTCCGGGTCGCGCAGGCGTTCGAGTTGGCGACGGTGGGGGGTGCGGCCGTGTTGAACCGGAATCGATTGGGCAGAATCGCGATCGGCATGGCGGCGGACGTGGCGATGTTTCGGATGGACGATATTGCCCTGGCCGGCGCGGCGGGGCTGGACCCGCTGGGGGCGCTGGTTCTGTGCCACCCGCCTCGGGCGGACCGGGTGATCGTAGGGGGGAGGACGGTCGTGCACGACGGGCATCTGGTGGCGGCGGACGAAGCCCTGCTCGCTGCCGACCTGAACGCGCGGGCACAGCGGCTGGTGGCGGCTGCAGGCCGTTGAAGCGGTGCGGCAGGAGGGGGATGGCTGTCCTGCCTGAGGATGACGGGTCAGGGAAACGCGGCCTCGAAGAGAGTGGTCATGATGGCCGGCCTGGGCGGCGGAGCATCCACCAAGGTGTTTCGGTAGATGAAACTGACGTCCTCATCACCGAAGAAGCGGGCCCGCAGGTCTCGCCGCTGCTCGAGGGAGTAGGGGCCCTGGAGCTTGTCATTGGGCAGTCGTTTGCCGTCGCGGTCAAACGCGATTACGACGATGGGCAGGAAGGGGTTCTGGCGGTTGTAGCGGACCACGACCGCCTGGCGGCCATCGGTGAGGGTCAGCTTGGCTCCGATGGGAAAGGGCTGAATGAGCCGGGCGAACACCTTCATCAGAACGGGGTCATAGTACTGCCGGTACGGACCGACGGTCATCTCCCAGAGCACCTGCGCGGGTGATTTCGCATTGCTGTACACGTGTCGGGCGGTCGCCGCGTCGTAGGCGTCAGCGATTCGGACGATCCGGGTGAAGATGTGGAGCTTGTTGCCGGGCAGGCCGTCGGGGTAGCCCGTGCCGTCGAAGTTCTCGTGGTGGGTCTTCACGATCATCTTGCCCAGTGGTGAGAACTCATCGGGCAGCATGTCGGCCCCGGCGTTCGGATGATCGAAGATGGCCCGCCATTCGGCGCCCGTGAGGGGCCGATCGGCGTGGTACAGTGTTTCCAGGGGCAGCATTCCGACGTCCAGGAACATCGCGCCGAGCCCGAGCGGGGTGAGGCTGATGGCGAAATCCGGGCGCAGGGCCTTGGCGATGGTCTGCCGGTCGCGTTCGGTGGCCACGTATTCCCGGACGGCCGAGCCGAGCAACATGCTGAGGTAGAATACGTTCCCCGGGTGCTCCGCGAGGTAGGATTCCGTGTCCAGGCAGGAGTTCAGCAGGGCGGCCGTGGGCCGGTTGGACTTGATGTATTCGACCACCTGGCCGACGGAGGCGTGGAGGGCGCCGACGTTCAGCTCGCGCAAAGAGGCTCGGGCCGCAAAGCGTTCGCGGACGTGAGTCATGGCCCGCACGATGGTGCCGGTTGCGTGGTTGGCAACCTCCCGATCGTGCGAGTCATCCTCAAACTCGATGACATCGTCGAGGATCGGCTCTCCCACACGGACGCTGAGCCGGGCGTACTTGGCACGCAGAAGGTCCACATCCTCCTGGCTGAGCTCGCGGCCGGCGTGGAGAAGGACGCGTCCGCGCAGCATAAGCGCGTCGAACAACTTCATTCCCGGCTGCAGCTCAGAGCAACGTAATGACACCGGCATGGGGATTCGGCCCTGATTCCGTCGGCGTTCTCATAGTACTTATCGGTGCGAACGGGGGGTCGCTTTACCGGGGCGCGGGGCAGGCGGAGACGGTTGGGGCACCGCCGGGCGGCATCGGGTCGCCGCGATGCCCCCGGGCTCGTGCGGCAGGTCTTATCGGGCGCAAGGGGAGACGGACTGGGCGATCCGCGTACTCCGGGGACGCACGGGTTCCCTTTTCGGACAGGGATGGCATTGTTGCATAGCGGCCGCAGGCGGCATTGGCACGTCAGGGCGATTCTGGTAGAACGCCGCCTTCGATTGCGGCCTGTGGTCGAACCCGGGAGCTCGGGAACGACCGGCAGACAGTCAGAAAGGACGATGGGCGATGACACGAATTCAGGATTCGGCGGTGGCGCGGGGCGCGAACGGCGGGCCGGCGACGCCGGCGGACTTCTTCAAGTTCGCCGAAGCGGTGGGAGCGGAGATCGTGGACCTCAAGTTCTGCGACCTGCTCGGTACGTGGCAGCACTGTTCGTATGCGGTGGATGAATGGGATGAGTCGACCTTTGCGGCGGGGGTGGGCTTCGACGGATCGAGCATCCGGGGCTGGCAGGACATCCACCTGTCGGACATGGTGGCGATTCCGGATGCGGCCACGACGACCGTGGATCCATTTTTCGAGAAGCCGACGGTGAGCGTGATTGCGGACGTGCGGGATCCCGTTTCGAAGGAAATGTACGACCGGGATCCTCGCTATATCGCTCGAATGGCGGAGCTCTACCTGCGATCGACGGGCATCGCCGACACGTGTTACATCGGACCGGAGCCGGAGTTCTTCATCTTTGACGAGGTGCGGTTCGAGCAGAACCAGCATCGCGGGATGTATGAGATCGATTCGGTGGAGGGCGCGTGGAACACCGCCCGGTTCGAGGAGCCGAACCTGGGGTACAAGCCCAGCTACAAGGGGGGCTACTTCCC
>CAZBFW010000218.1:0-6811 GCA_964491135.1 uncultured Phycisphaeraceae bacterium
CCCCCCCCCCCCCCCCCCCCCCCCCCCCCTTTTCATGCAGAAGACGGCATACGATATAATGAGCGTTGACTGGAGTTCAGACGTGTGCTCTTCCGATCTTAATCCACAAACGCCCACTGCTGCGGCGTGGTTCCAGACTGCGGTGTAGGGCTGGAGGCTCCGGCGCTGTTGGCAGCAACCACGAAAAAGCCGTAAAGACCTTCCTCGGTGGCCGTGAACGCGATTGGAGACTCGGTGTCGCGATCGCTTCCTGCGTTGTGCCACGTCTGTCCGGAATCGCGTGTGTACCAGAGTTCCAGGAGACTCAGGGGGCGGGCGGCATCGTTGATGGCGTAATTCACGTCAAAGGTGCGGGAGCGAACCTTGGGCACGTTCGCCGGGTCGGGAGGTGCCGCCGTCCCCGAGACGGTTAGCAGCAGAGCCCAGATTGCGCCGCCGGGCGACGTGAGTAGTGACATCATGGTTCGTACAGCAGCCCGCCGGCTCCCCTTGCCGGCGCAGGGGCCTTATTTCGACACGGGAATATCGGACGGGCTCGAAATCGCCCTTGATGGAAACTCCATTGCCTGACCGGCTGTCGCGCGGCGTTCCTGGCTACGCAGGGCGGTGCGCGCACGCCTCGCACGCAGACCGCCCGGAGTTCACCCGGAGCCCACAGGAACGCCCCGGCGGAGGCGGAAACGGGCCGCCGATCCGGCGGAAGCCTGATTTAACCTAATACATATGGGCCAGTTACATCCGTGCTTGAACCGCCCGCGAACGGCTCGGGGGCTGATCCGAACCGAATGGGGCACGGGCAGAATCCCGTGAATTCGGCTTGAAAACGCGGCTCGCAACGCGAATTTGCTTTGCCCGGCGTCCCAGACGCGGTTAGACTGCCGCCCGCGTTGCGGCGGGGGTGGAGACGGTGCGGTGGCCCCCGCAGTGCGATTCTCAACCACAAACTCCCAACCTTCTGGAGTCCTGCTCATGGAAGAGTACGAACGGCTAAAACAACTGGTGGAAGCGGCGGCGGAAGACGTGGCCAAGGCGACGGGCGGGAACAAGGCGGCCGGAACCCGCGTTCGCAAAGCCATGCAGGACATCAAGGCTGCGGCCCAGGAGGTGCGGAAGCGCATCCTCGAGGTGCGGTCCGAGGCGGGAAGCTAGCCGGTCGCCCAAACGAGCCTGCCCGCATGGGTGCGGCGATGGATTCTGCCTTAGGGCGCGTCGTGCCCGGACAGAAGGCTGCAGTGTGGGCGGGATGGTACTCTGCGCATGCCGCCACCACTGCTATACGATCTGGACAAGGTTGATCTGAACCGCGTCGTCTACGACCGGAAGTTCATCTACGAACGTCTGCCGCAGGCCCACGAGTTCTCGCAGCTCGACGGACTGTGTCACGTGGATGATGCGGCGAAAATCGGCATCGCCTTTCGAGACGTCCGAGCGGATGAGTGGTGGTGCCGGGGACACATCCCGGGGAATCCCATCTTTCCAGGGGTGCTGCAATTGGAGTCCGCGGCCCAACTGGCGGCCTTTTTCTCGCGGGCGATGAGAGGGAAAACGGGCTTCGTCGCGTTTGGCGGGGTGGAGAACTGCAAGTTTCGAGAGGCAGTCATACCCCCCGCCCGGGTCTACTACATCTGCAAACTGGTCAAGGACCAGCCCCGGCGTGTCATCTGCGACACCCAGGGGGTGGTGAACGGCTCGCTGGTCTTCGAGGCGACCATCTGCGGCCTGGCCATGCCCCGACACCAGGAAGGGGGCGGCTGACCGTCCGACATCGCCGAGGCAGTCAGGCGTTGCCTCGGTGAATGATGCGCCACGCCCGGTCGATGGCGTCCAACGCAGGCGAGGGATCGGCCGGCAGCGAATCCGGGGTGATAAGCTCCTTCATTGGAACGACTTGGGTGAAGGGCTGGCCCGCGTTTGCCGGTGCCGTGCTCTCCCGAAGTCGGCGAGCCAGGGCGTTGATCTGCTCTTCACGCCGCTTGAGTGACTTCTCCAATTCGTTCAGATAAAGAAGCTTGCGCTCGCAGGCGGCCTCACGTTCCGCCAGGCTTGCCTCTCGCGCGTGCAGATCGGCCTCTGCCTGCGCGAGGGCGTCGGAATGTTCCGATGCCGTGTCTGAGTCGGACTCCCCGCCTCCGATCGTGGCCTCATACGAGCCGACCCGCAGGACGTCACCGACCTTCAGATACGCCAGCGACTGCTGCTCCCCGTTGATCCACGTGCCCGTGCGACTGCCCAGGTCGGCCACCGCCGCGCAACCGTTGAACCAGAAGAAAACCGCATGGGCGAGAGATATCTGAGAATCCGTAAGGGCCAGGTCGCACTCATCGCGACGGCCCACCAGGAACACGGGCGACTGCAGAACCACCGGCGGTTCGTTGCCGGCCGGGTGCAGCCGGATGCCGACGGCCCGTGAGGATGCAGGATCGTCAAGCCGGATGCCGGAGGCCGTCTGCTCGTTGTGAAGGCTGGAGGACTGGATGGCCACCTGGATGCGGAAGTCGCCGATTTCCACGACGTCTCCGTCGTTGAGACTGTGCAGGTCAATGCGCTGTCCTCGGCAACGGGTGCCGCTCGGCGTACACAGGTCTTTGAGCAGGACCTGCATGCCGTTGTTGATGATGGCGCAGTGCGCTTTCGCGACGGCGGCACCGGGCAGCAGAATGTGGCAGTTCGGACCGGATCCGATGAGGGTGACCGGGCGACGAACGTTCCACGTCTTCTGGTTGACCGTACCAACACCCGCGGTGATGCGCACGCGAGGCGCGTTGGACGGAAGCGTCGGGCCGGACGTCGGTTTCGTGCCGGGTATGGAGGGCATGGGCTGCTCCCTGAGATAGGCATGCGCCGGCCCGGCTTCTCGACCCTCCGTTGACGAAAACCGGACCGCCGCGACCTGGCTGCAGATCTCTCGCGCGCGGCCGGAACGCCACGCGTCGTACGAGTCGGTCCTTCTAGTCCGCGTGCCCCAATCAAGGTAGACTGCTGTAAAACCTACGATTCACCGGACGGCGAGGCAAACGTCCGGTCACAGAGGGAAGGACCGGTAATGCACATTCTCGTCTGCAACGATGACGGCCTGGATGCTCCGGGCCTGGCGGCGCTTCACCGGGCCTGCGACTCCCTGGGGAAGGTATCGGTCGTGGCACCCGCGACCGAGCAATCGACAACCGGTCACACCGTGAATCTGCGCCGCCCGGTCCGGGTCCGCGAGCACCACCATCCGTCCTTCGGCCGGGTATTCGCGGTGGAAGGCTCGCCGGCGGACTGCGTGCGACTGGCCGTCGCCGAACTGATAGAACAGCCGATCGATCTGGTGGCCAGCGGGATCAACCGCGGCGCGAATCTGGGGGTGGATGTGTACTACTCCGGCACGGTTGCCGGCGCCCGGGAGGCTGCGATTTTGGGACTGTCCGCCGTGGCGGTGTCACAATATGTAGTCCGCGGGCATGACGTGGATTGGGACCGGGCGTCGCGGCTGACACAACGACTCCTGCGGGAATGGCTGCCGCGGTCAGGCGCCTGCAACAGGGGTCGGCCGGGCGGTGCCGCGCGGTTGTGGAACGTGAATCTGCCCGCGGCGCGTCCGGGAAAAACAGAGCTGGCGGTCTGCCTGGTGGCTCAATCGACGGATCCGATGCCGAATCAGTATTGCCGGTCGGAGGATGAGGATTCACCCTTATACACGTACTGCGGGCCGTATGCACAGCGGTCGGCCCGGTCGGGAACGGACGTGGCGACGGTGTTCGCGGGCGATATCGCCGTCACCCCGTTGTCGCTTGGCTCCACGGACGAAGCGGTCCTGGACAATCCGTTTCGGTTCACGCTGCGCGAGCCCGGATCGGCCACCTGCAGCGAGGAATCCGGGCGTCCCGAAGGCGATGGAAATTGACTGTGCCGAGATTGGGCAAGCTGGCGATAGAACCGATGAGTAATAGGATCGCCGCTCCGATTGGGTCCAGCCATGCACACGTCATTCTCCTGGGTTCTTCGGGTCATCGTGTTCGTCCTGCTCGCCGCCGTAGCCGCATGGGGCGGTCTGGCGGGAGGTTGAGCCCCTCATTCACTCCTGACACCCGCGCGGCGTACGACCCCAAGGCCCGGAAGTGGGCGATCGAGATCAGCGCCGCGACCTTCCGCCTCGGGTATGCCGGCGACATGGCGACGATCCCGATCGCGACCGCCCCTCGTGGTCCTTAAGACGTTCAGGGCGATGCGAGGCCGGTGGCCCGGGGCCGCGGAATCTGTCGCCGTGCAGGTCCACTTCACAGACAGGTGTTGCCGCCGCCTCGCCGGCGTGGTAAGAGTCACTTCCGACGTCCGTTTCTCGGAAACCCGGTTTGACCGGGTGCGACCGCGTCAGTTTCGGATGAAACACCATGCTCACCGCTCGATGGAAAACCTGTCGCCCGTACGTATCGATACCGGTCGTGCTCTTGTTGATCCTGCCCGGGTGCTCAGAAGACCAGGAAAAGGGCAAAGGCGCGGGAGCGGCGATGACGCTGCCCGACGTGCCCGCGCCGAATCTCTCCGAGCTGGAGCCCGTGGTGCGACAGCAGATTGAAGAGGCCCAGGGCGCGGTGAAGACCTCTCCCCGGGACGCAGCGGCCAACGGTCGTTTGGCGATGCTGTACCACCTCTACGGCCTGACGGACGCGGCAGCCGCGGCGTATCAGCGCGCCGCGCTGCTCGAGCCGCAGACGCACAAGTGGCACTATCTGCGAGCCAGTAGCCTGGGCGGAACCGATCGGAAGCAGGAGGTCATCGAGTGTCTGCAGGCCTCGGTCGAGGCAAAGCCGGACTTCGTGCTCGGTTGGATCGGGTTGGGATTCCGGCATCTGGACGCCAAGGACTTCGACGCCGCCCGCCGGGCTTTCCAGAAGGCGGGTGAGCTGGATCCCGATTCGGCGCAGGCCGCTTTCGGGCTGGGGCAGACGGAGCTTCAATCGGGCCGGTATAAGGAGGCCGTGGACGCCCTTCGTCGGGCCGCGATGCGGGCGCCTCAGGCGGGCATTGTGCACCGCGCGCTGGCGGAGGCCTATGAGAAGGTGGGCGATGCCGCCGCGGCCGCGACTGCCCGGATGGCCGGGTACCGTCCGGGGACTCTGCCCCCCGTGCTCACGCCGGAACTGGACGAGGTGGAGGCACTGGCGACGGGCTCCGCCCATGAATTGAACCTGGCCCACCAGGCGGCGGCCCAGGGCGATTTCGAGGGAGCGATGTCTCACGTGGACCGGGCGATTGAACACGCTCCCCAATCCGCAGACGCCCAGCTCACCAAGGCCACGTTCCTGATGAGCCGGCAGAGGAACGAGGAGGCCCTCCAGTTGCTGGAGAAGGCCGTCAAGGATTCCCCGAATGAGCCGCTGGTGCTCATTGGTCTGGGTGATCTGCTGCTGCGTGCCGGGCAGGTCGACGAGGCGCGTCAGCGGTTCGAACAGGCCGTCGCGGCGGCGCCGGATCGTGTTGAGGCGCGGCTGGCGATGGCGCGGTTCCAGGAGAGCCAGGGTCAACTGGACGCAGCCGTGGAGTCGTTGCAGTCCGTTCTGACAAACCAGCCTGAGCAGATTGAAACGCGGTATTACCTCGGCCGGCTTCTGGCCGCGCAGATGAAGTTGGACGAGGCGCAGACCGAACTGGAGCGCGTTTTGGAGCAGCGGCCTGATCATGCACCGGCGCACCACCTGCTTGCCGAACTGCTGTTGGAGAAAAAGCAGAAGGAGGGGGCGCTTCAGCATGCCCAGGCCGCCATCCAGGCCCAATCGCAGGATCCCCGCACGCATCTGCTGCTCGCGCAGTTGTACTGGGTCGACGGACAGTACGGCATGGTGGATCGGACTCTGAACGAAGGGCTGCGACGCCATGCGCGTTCTCCCGGCCTGGTGAACTCCCTGGCCTGGCTGCGGGCCACGTGTCCCGAGCAGCTCTATCGCAACGGAGCGGAAGCCGTGCGGCTGGCGTCGAGCGTGGTCGAGGCGATTCCCGAGAATCCGCAGCTTCTGGACACGCTGGCCGCCGCCCAGGCGGAATCGGGTGATTTTGCGGCTGCGGTCAAGACCCAACAGAAGGTGGTGGAGCTCATCAAGGCGGCGGGAGGAGACCCGGCGGAAGGCGGATACGGCGCGCGACTGACGCTCTACCAATCAGGCCAGAAATACCGCGACACAACGGGGGGCGTGCCGGCCAATTGAGGCGATCTGCGTGATTGTTCCGGGCACGGCGCGGGTCAGGACGTCACCAGGCAGACGTCGACGGATGGCGTCAGGTCCGCCGTCTTCTGGCGGCGGATCCGCTCAAACTCGGCCGTGCACCGGCGGAAGGCCGCAATGACGTCAGGGTCAAAGTGTTGCCCGCTGTCGGCACACAGAGACTCGACCGCCCGTTGGTGAGGGACGGCGGCTTTGTAGCGGCGAGTGCTGGTGGCCGCATCGTAGGCGTCCGCCAGGGCCACGATGCGGGCGGCCAGAGGAATGTCCTCCCCCTTGAGCCCGCGCGGGTAGCCGCTGCCGTCGTATTTCTCGTGATGGCAGTACGCGATGTCGATGCTCATCTGAAGCAGAGGGATGTGCCCCGTCTGCTCGAGGGCGATGGCCAGTGTCTGCCGCCCGATGATCGTGTGCGTTTTCATGATCTGGAATTCCCGCTCCGACAGCGGTCCTTCCTTGGTCAGGATCCCGTCCGGAATGCCCACCTTCCCGATGTCATGCAACGGGGCGGCCAGGGCCAGGTTCTCAATGACCTCCGGGGTCAGGACGGACCGGTACTTGGACGTCCGGGCCATCTGCTCCGCCAGCAGGCGGACGTAATCCTGCACGCG
>CAZBFW010000219.1:0-6769 GCA_964491135.1 uncultured Phycisphaeraceae bacterium
CCGCCGTAGACGTACGTGTGCCCGGCGTTGAGCTCGGCGATCATCTCACCGATGAGGTAGTTCAAATCCTGGCGATTGCCGCACTCGGGGACGAACCGACGGTACTTGGCCCCGACGGCCTTCCAGTCCTCCCCGTGGAGGTTGGCGTCGTAGAACCAGTCTCGCTGGATGCGCCAGGCTTCGTCAAACATCTGGTGGAACTCGGCCAGTCGGTCCACCTCGATGCGGATGTCCTTCAACTCCACTTCGCCGTCGCCCACGTCGGCTTTCTTGCCGGCATCGACCACGCCATAGCGGCTGCCTGCGCGGTACACCAGCTTCTTGCCATCGGCCGACAGGTGGTAGTTGGCGATGCCCGTAAGAAGCTTGCTGCTCTCCTTGTCTTCGAGCTTGTAGTGGTGCAGATCGAGCTTGCCGCCGGTCTGGTCGGTGACGCTCTGGTACTTGAGGAACTCCGGCTCCGCCTTACCGAGGTAGAGGAACCCGCCGTCGGTGGCTTCGAGCCGGAAGTAGTTGCCGGCTTCGACGCCCTCGACGGCCACCACGCGGCGGCCGATGCCCTCCAGGTCGATCGGTGTGTCCTTCTTCTCGTCTTTCTTCTCCTCGGCCTTTTCGCCGGGTACATCTTCCGGCTCTTCTGACGCGGCGGCGGAGGTCGTCGGCTGGGTTTCCGCGACTTTCTCTTCTTCCTCCTTGAGGTCGAACGGCGACGGTTCGTCGGACTTGAGGAGCACGGCGTAGGGGCGGGCCATGTCCAGAAACACGTGGTTCTGGTCCACCGCTCCCATCAGAGGCCTGAAGGTTCGGTTCGACAGGAAGTACAGATAGCGTCCCTTCGGATCGAACGAAGGGCTCCAGTCTTCGTTGATGTCGTCGGTGACGCGATGCGTCTGCTTTGTATCCAGGGCATACAGGAAGATGCTCTCGTAGCCGGATTCCTCCAGTTTCGTATAGGCCACCCAGCCGCTGTCGGGCGACCAGACGTAGTCCTGGATGCCCCATCGCTCCCAGCCGTCGTCGTAAAAGCCCTGGTCGATGACGGACAGGTCGCCCGTCTCGACGTCCAGCAGGTTCAGCCGCATGAACTTGTCGCTGAAGAGAATCCACCGGCTGTCGGGCGACCACACCGGCTGCATCCGGAACCCCGTACTGCCGGAGGTGAGCTGCCGCAGCGGCTGCTCGCCTTTCACGTCGGCCAGGTAGAATTCCTCGTCACCGGTGCGGTCGGAAAGGAAGACGATCCACCTGCCGTCCGGCGACCACGCGGCGTTCTTCTCGCGCGACCCGGACGCCCGCGTCACGTTGACGGGCAGGCCGTCTTCCACGGGCAGGTTCAGGATTTCCCCGCGGGCCTCCAGCAGCAGGCGCTTACCGCTCGGCGACAGGCCGAACGAGCCGGTGCTCGGCGCGACGGACACCGGCTCCGCGCGCATGTGGATTCGGTCACTGCGGATGGTGATCGGCACCGGCCGGGACCGGCCGGTCTTGAGATCGAGCAGCTGGAGCGACTCGCCGTACTGATACACGATCTGATCGCCGCCGATCGAGGGGAATTTCACGTCATAATCACGGTATGCGGTAAGCGGCGTGACTTTCTGAGTGGCCGGGTCCAGGCGGTACAGATTTAACGTGCCGTACAGCCGATCGGACAGAAAGCAGATGGACGAGCCGTGCCACATCGGGAAGCTGTCGGTGCCCGGCCAGTCGGTGACCCGCCGATAATCGCGATCCGTCAGACGGCCGACCCAGATGTCCTGGGCGGTGCCGCCCTTGTGACGCTTCCACGTTCTTAGTTCACGGGGAATGCGGTTGTAGGCGATCTGTTCACCGTCGGCGGACAGAGATGCCAATCCGCCCCGGTCGAGCGGGAGCTTTTCGGGCATGCCGCCGTCAACGGGAACCTTGTAGAGCCGCTCTGTGCGGGGCGAGTACTCCCGGGGCGACCGGAAGAGCACGTGCTTGCCGTCCGGGAACCAGTCGGCCACCACGTCCCGAGCGGGATGGAAGGTCAGGCGTTTCGGTTCGCCGCCGCGGGCGTCCATGACGTAGACGTCCGTGCCGCCGTCGTACTGGGCGGTGAAGGCGACGCGCGCGCCGTCCGGCGAGAACTTGGCGCCGTACTCATTACCGGGATGCCGGGTGATGCGACGGGCCTCGCCGCCGTCGATCGAGGCGAGCCACAGATCACCCTCGTAGGTGAATACAATGGCGTCGCCGTGCACGTCGGCGTACCGCATCAGGTGCTGAATCTCGGCCGCACCGGCCGACGTGCCGAAGGCGAGGATCGCGACCAGCCCCATTCCCATCCGGTTGACAGCTTGCATCGGTCTTTTCCTTCTCACAGAGGGTGCTCGGTGCTCACACGGTGCGCCCGAACGTGATCCCGTATCACGACCTGCCGGACGCCGCGCCGGCGGGTACGGCTCCCGGGGTGCCCGCCAGTGGAGCAAGCTCAACAAGCTAGCAGATTGTTGGGAAGCCTGAAAAGCGGCAACCTCCAAACCCACAACGTCTTACGATTCTGCACCGCGCGGCGGCTTTCGCGGCCTGAAGTAAACCCGGGCCCGGCATCGTCCGAAAATACCAGCAGACTATGCATCCGTGGCTGGTACGTCATCTGATGATCCCGCTGCACGAGCGGCTTCTGGGCCGGAGCACGTTCGCGTGCTTTCGGGAACTGACGGCCACGCAATGGCTTACACCGGACGCCCTGCGCACCCTCCAGCGGGCCAAGCTCCGCGAGCTGCTGGTGGCGGCCGTGCGCGAGTGTTCGTTCTATCGCCGGCGGTTTGCGGAGCGCGGCCTGACCCCCGATCGGGGAGACCCGTTTGACGTGCTGGCACGCCTGCCGCTGATCGACAAGAGCACGCTGAAGTCCTTCCGCGCGGACCTGACCAACGCGCGCGTTCCCGGCGGCCCCATCCCGTTCAACACCGGCGGGTCCACGGGCGAGCCGTTGATTTTCTTCTTCGACCGCCGGCGGATTGCCTATGACAAGGCGGCTCGGATGCGCTCGCACGCGTGGTTCGGGGCAAGGCCGGGCGGCCGGGAGATCTACCTGTGGGGCTCCCCGGCGGAACTGAGCCGGCAGGATCGGCTGCGCAACTTGCGTGACGGCCTGACCAACGAGAAGCTGCTCAGCGCGTTCTGCATGTCGCCGGAGCGGATGCGAGACTACCTTCGGCAGATCGAGACGTATCGGCCGGTCAGCCTGTTCGGGTATCCGAGCAGCCTGGCATTGTTGTGCGAGTTTGGCGAGCGGGAGGGCATTCGTGTCCGCGTGCCGTCGCTGAAGGTGGTGTTCGTGACCGGCGAGGTGTGCGACGACGAGCAGCGGCAGGGGATCGAGGCGTTTTTCGGCGTTCCCGTGGCGAACGGGTACGGCAGTCGGGAAGGGGGGTTCTTGGCCCACGAATGCCCGCACGGCTCGATGCACGTGACGGCCGAGAGCGTTGTGCTGGAGATCGTGGACGAGGCGGGCTGCTCTTTGCCGGTCGGCGAATCGGGCGAGATCGTCGTGACGCACCTGGACAACTACGCCATGCCGTTCATCCGCTATCGCACGGGGGACGTGGGTCGGTTGCTGCCGGGCGTCTGCCGGTGCGGGCGGGGACTGCCCCGAATGGACGTCGTGGCCGGCCGGCGGACGGACCACCTGGTGGCGGCGGACGGGACGCTGGCCCACGCCTTGTCGCTCATCTACGTGCTGCGGGAGATTGACGCCGTTCGCGAGTTCCGCATCCATCAGCGACGCGACCGCAGCGTGGACGTGCTGGTGGTGCCCGGGCCGGCGTTCTGTGAGGAGCACCGCGTTCAGATTCGGAAGGGCGTGCAACGCCGGCTCGGCGAGGCCATCCCCGTGCGCATCCGGCTGGTCGATGCCGTCGAACCGCTCCCATCCGGCAAGCACCGCTACGTCATCTCCGAAGCAGCGGGGGCCGCCACCTCGCCTGGACAAAACACGCCGACGCTGCTCCATGCCTCAGCAATTCCATAGGCGCTTGCCGCACCGGCCACCGCCACTGCAGCTGGTTCGGCAAGCGACGAGTGCGTTGTTACCCGGCCCTATGGCAAGCTGTCGGGCCTTCGTGCGGAAACGTACAACGAGCCGATACGCCGCTCAGGCGTGTCCAGGTCTGGGTCGTACTCGTCCTTTCTGACGTCGACAAAGCCGGTAGTGTTCAGCAAGTCTGCCAGGGTCTCATAGTCGTAGGCATAGAGGTGGTCACCGTTTTGCCGGAAGTGATAGTTGATGTGGTCCAATCGCGTTCGGCAGCCGCTTTTGACGTGCCACCTCTCTCTGGCCAGCCGAAAATACTCATCATCGTCGTTGACGTATGCGCGCAGTGGCCACTCCGTGTCCGGCACCACGATGCGGATTGCTCCGCCGGGTCTGAGTACACGAAGGCATTCTCTCAGGAAGTGCGTGGAATCCACAGGGTGGACAAGGTGCTCCAGGAAATGCTCGGCGTATACCATCGCCGCCACTTCGTTGTTGAAAGGCATGTCTTCGCGCAGATCGAGTTGCAGTTCACACGGTTCTGACAGGTCGATATTAACCCATCCGGGTTTCCGATTTGTCCCGCAGCCGATGTGCAACCTCAGATCCCCGGCAAGCGCGTAACGCTTGGCTCTTCTACGACCCAATCGGTTCGTGCGTTGGATTCTGAGTTCGCTGGCCAACTGTCCTGCCGCTCGGCGAACGCCCAGGGTAGTGCAACGGACAACGCACCGCCGTATCCAGTCTAGCACGGTGTGAACCTCCTGAACATCGCACAACGGTGTGCGAACAATCGCTCGCACGGTGCCCGAACGCAGGCCTCTTCGAGGAACAGGTCCCTGGTTCTTTCGTTGGGCCTTCTCTGTGCGGTCCTACCAGCCAACCTTCCGAAATGGTGAAGACTGCGCTGCTCTTATCGACTTCCGGGTCCGGTGAAGCGATCCTGCATGATGGCGAAATCCTCCAGGTCCACGTCGCAATCGCCGTCCAGGTCGCCCAGCACGCCGCCGTCCGGCTCCACCTGGGCGCCGGGCGGCGTGTAGTCACAGACGTCCAGTCCATTCGGCACGCCGTCGTCATCGATGTCCGGGTCGCAGGCATCGATCAGGCCGTCGCCGTCAAAGTCCGGCTGGCACTCGTCGGGGACGCCGTTGTCGTCGCAATCCTCCGCTTGCGGAATCTGGCAGGTGCCGCAGCCGCCCGAATCGACCAACCCGACACAGACGCGGTCCCACTCCACGGTACAGCAGTACGGATCGATCACACATACGCAGTCGCGGATCAGCGGCGCACTGCATCCCGCACCGTGTCCGACGGCACAGCAATCGTGAAACGCCTGCACTTCGCATTCGTCGGGGTAGCCGTTGTCATTGCAGTCGAGGCTGGTCTCGTCGTCGAGGTCGCACTCATCGGGTCTGCCGTTGAGGTTACAGTCCATGCTGGTTCCGGTCGCGATGTCCACCGCGTCGTCCACGCCGTTCCCATTGCAGTCCTGAAAAGCAGGTTGCGCCTCGTACGCGCCCATGTCCACGATCGGAGGCGTTCCATTCCCAGTGTCGGGCACGAGAAGCATGTCCATGAACCGTGGCAGACCGTCGAGGTCCAGCGTGACGCCCGGAGGAACAACGTCGTTGTCACCCGCGTCGATTGCCGGCGAGTCCCCCTGAAGACGCAGATTCCCGCCGGCCGCGTCCACGAACCGCGGGTCCAGCCCGATGTTCCCCTCGCCACCCAGCGCACCCGAGAGTCCCTGGATGCAGGAATAGGTGACCGTCGTCACCGGTTGAACCTGCAGCAGCAGTTGCTGTTCCTCAATGGACGCTCTCAGGGCCGAGTTTCCCCACAGGATGGTGTTGTGCACCTCGATAGTGTACTCGCGCTTTTGAATACCACCACCACCGTCAGCACAATCGCACGAGTTGGCGAACAGCGTACAGCCCAGGAGCTTCAGGTCACCGCCATGACTGCTGATACCCCCGCCGCAGGCAGCCGCGGCGTTGCGAAAGAAGACAGAATTCAACACGGTCAAACCCGAGTTGCCCCACTGGAAAACTGCGCCTCCGTAGGTAGGCGTACCGTTGTCCACGAACAGGCAATGGGAAATGAGAGCGTTCGCAGCGTCACCGAAACTGATCGCCCCCCCGCGATCTGCGCTCTGGTTTCGAAAGAACGTGCAATTTTGAATCTGCATTTGGCTCCGCCACATCCCGATCGCCCCGCCCCCGACAGCGGAGGTACTGTTGTCCATGAATTGGCAGTTTGTCAGGATCACGAGGGAATCCGGGTTAATTCGTATTCCTCCGCCTTGCGGTGCCCGGTTCTCCCGGATGATACAGCCGTTTATCGTGAGGTTCCCCGCTTGGATCAGCATCGCGCCGCCAAACTCGGCGGCGGCACCTTCGCTGTTGCCGCCGCGGATGGTCAGGCCGTCCAGCAGAGTGTTTTCGCCGTCGGTGACCGTCGAAGGCACCGTCACCACGTGATGACTGTTGTCCCCGTAGTTCGTGAAGTCCTGGCCGTCGTTCCCGGACAGGTCGCCGCTGAGCACCGTGACGTGGATCGCCGGGTCACGCGCATCCGGGTCGGTGCCCTCCACCCCCGCATAGCCGCCGTAGATCGCCACCCCGTTGACCATCTGGAACGTGGCGGTACGGTCGCCGGTGCCGCGGTCCGGCTTGTACGTGCTGCCGCCGGCCACACGGATCTCCGTCACGCCGGAACCCGGAACTGCCGCCGCGTCCAGCGCATCTTGCAGGTCCGGATAGGCAG
>CAZBFW010000220.1:0-6764 GCA_964491135.1 uncultured Phycisphaeraceae bacterium
CGACGACTACGCGCGGCTGGTGCGCCAGCGACATCCGGAAGCGTTCGTCCCCGGCAACGTCGTGGACGCCGAGGGCCGGGTACTCGGCCGGCACGAGGGCGTGCCGAACTTCACGATCGGGCAGCGGCGCGGGCTGGGCATCGCCGCCGGCCGGCCAATCTACGTCACGCGCGTGGACGTAAACACGCACGAGGTGACCGTGGGCGATGCCGATCGCCTGCTGAGCCGCACGCTGGTCGCAGATCGGGTCAACTACCTGGCAGACGTGCCGGACCCCTTCCGGGCCGACGTGAAGATTCGTTACCTGCACACGGCAGCGCCGGCTACGATGGAACGGCTGGCGAATGGGGCCGTCCGCGTCACGTTTGACGAGCCGCAGCGGGCCGTCACGCCCGGCCAGGCCGTCGTGTTTTACGACGCGGACGTGGTCCTGGGCGGCGGCTGGATCGCACGCGCGGGTGATTCTCCCGACGACTGAGCGGGCGCCTGGGTCGATGATTCCTTCATTCCGCAACATTCTGTTTCTCCACGGTGGCGCCCTCGGCGACTTCATCCTGGCATTGCACGTGGTGACGGCCGTGCGCCGACTGGCTCCTCAGGCCCGCGTGGATGGGATCGTTCGCTGCCCGCTCGGTCGCTGGGCGGCTTCGCAGGGGGCGGTCGATACGGCGCTCGCCCCGGAGGCCGTCGGGCTGCACACCCTGTACGCGGTTCGGGCAGATTCCTCCGTGCCTCTGGCAACGCGGCTGGACGGAGCGGACCTCGTGATCAGCTTTCTCGGCGGCCCGGACTCCGCGGCAGCCGTTGCGCTTCGCGACCGGTGCCCCGGGACGGTCGCGGCGATCGATCCCCGTCCGACGCCGGAGACGCTCGCGGCGGGTCGGCACGTCACGCGGCAATGGTCGGACGCGCTGGCTGCGGTGGGTCTGGATGCGCGCGTGACCGATGACGCCTTGTTTCACAGGGCCGAGCCGGTTGCTCTCGCCGAAACGGTCGTGGTGCATCCGGGCAGCGGCGGGAAGGACAAGTGCTGTCCTCTTCCCGTGCTGGAGGCGGTGGTGCGCCGCCTGCGCGCTGCCGGCCGCGAGGTCACCTGGATGCTCGGCCCGGTTGAGGAGGAACAGCGGGGGCCTGCGTTTGCCAAGCGGTTGGAGGAGACTGCCCCCGTGACAAGCGAGGAGTCGCTGAGCCGCGCGGCCGAGCTCGTCCGATCTGCCGGGATCTTCATCGGCAACGACGCGGGCATGACACACCTGGCCGCCGCCTGCGGCGTGCCGGCCATCGCCTTGTTCGGGCCGACGGACCCGCGAGTCTGGCGCCCACGAGGCCCGGATGTCCGCGTGCTTCGGCTTGATTTCGCGTCCGCGGCCACCGAGCCCGATCGATGTGCCCGCGACGCGTTCGGTTTACTTGCCGTCCACAAGTGAGCGCCGTCCCACGTTCAATACAGCGGCCAAGACGGACCGGTCGTCGGTGCGTGGGTTTGGGAGGCCTTGGTGGCGAGCCGAATGCTCAGGAAGAAGGGTGCGAGGAGGCGGTACCACACGAGTGTTGGCGCTCGCCGGACGGGCGAGCGGGATGTTTCCGCCTTCGGGGGGGCGAGGCGTTTTGGCGATGCATATTTTGAGGACGCGGGGGGCGTGGAATGGGCGGATGCGGGGCCGCTCGGGCCCAACCGTCCGATAACCGGACCCCTGGCGTGTTTGAAGCAGTCCGGATTGGCCGTCGAAGAGACTTTCGGCAGCCTGTGGTGCCGTGCGACTTTCCGATGTTCTCGGTAGCGGCAGGGGCCTATAATGCGGCCCGGGTGGGCTGGCTGTGCAGTACCGGGCGCTGCGCGGCCGCATGTCATGTCGTACGTGTGCCGCGCGTCGCTCCGCTGTTTCAGCCGGACTGGGATTCGGAGCGTTGCCGGTTTCGGCATCTGCGCGAATGAGGTGTGAGCATGGCTTCAGACGGTGACGTTTCGGTTCGCGTTTCCGGCAGAACGTCAGCGCAATCGGGAGTTGAGGGGAAGCCGCCTGCGCAGCCTGAGTCCGTTTGCCAAGGCATCGTGGCTCAGATCGTTGATGCCGTGCCGCACCCGGTGTTCTGGAAGGACTGCCAGAGTGTCTATCTGGGCTGCAACGAAGAGTTTGCCCGGGCCGTGGGCCTGGGCAGCGCTGCGGAGATCGTGGGGAAGACGGACTTCGACCTGCCCTGGCCGCGGGCAGAGGCGGAGGCCTACCGCGCCGACGACCGCGCCGTGATCGAGACGGGGCGGATCCGCCGGCACATCGTCGAGCCGTTGCAGCAGGCCGACGGGAGTCGCCTGTGGATCGACACAACCAAGCTGCCGCTGCGGACGCCGGAAGGGCAGATCTGCGGCGTCGTCGGCTTCTATGAGGACATCACGGAGCACAAGCAGGCCGAGGAGACGGCCCGCCAGGAGCGACATTTTTCCGAGGCGGCCATCCAGGCCATGCCCGGCGCGTTCTTCATGTTCGACGAGAGCGGCCGGCTGGTGAAGTGGAACCGGAACGTGGAAACGCTGACCGGATACACGGCGGAGGAGATCGCCGGACGGACGCTGTTCGACCTGCTGCGGCCGGACTGCCGGGAACAAGTTGCGCAGCGGATGCAGGAGGCGTTTTCCACCGGTTCGGCGGTGGCCGAGGTCGTTCTCGTGTCCAAGGACGGGAAGGAGACGCATTACTATTGTCACGGCTTGCGCACGGTTCGGGACGGGCAGCCCTATGTGATCGGGGTGGGCATCGATGTGTCCGAGCGCATCCGTGCCGAGGCGGAGCTGGAACGCACGCGTCTGCTGCTGGAGGCGGTCGTTGAGCAATCGCCGGTTCCCATGGCGATGGCGCATGCGCCGGAGCGAAGGATCGGCTTTGCCAACCGAGCGGCTCGTGAATTCCTGGGAAAAACGGACGAGCCGGACTACACCGACATGCCCCTGGCGGAGACCTACGAAATGCAGAGCTGGTGCGACGTTCTTCCCGACGGCGCGTCGACCCCGCCGGAGGAACGGCCGCTGGCCCGCACGCTTCGAGGGGAGAGGTTCACGAACGCGACCTACGGCGTGATTCGCAAGGACGGCACACTGCGCTGGGCGTCGGTCAACGGCACGCCGATCCGCGGTCACGACGGCGAGCTGGTTGCGGGCCTGATTGTCTTTCAGGACATCACGGAGCGCAAAGCGGCCGATGAGGCCCTGCGGGAAAGCGAGGAGCGTTTCCGGCGGGTTGCCGAGTTGACGGGCCAGTTGCTCTACGGCTGGGATTTTGCCTCCGGCGCCGTGCACTGGTCGGGTCGGCTGCAGGAGATCACCGGGCACGCACCGGAAGAGATGAACGCACGCGGCCTGGCGGGCTGGCAGGAATGCGTGCATCCGGAAGACGTCGGGCACGCGATGGCGGAGTTGGACGTCGCGATCCGAGACCGCCGGACGCGTCACTGCGAGTACCGCTTCCGCAAGGCCGACGGGACGTACATGCACGTGAGTGACGAGGGGGCGTGTCTGTATGACGACGCCGGCCGGGCCCAGCGCATGCTGGGCGTGATCAAGGACGTGACCGAGCGGAAGCAGGCCGAAATCCGCGTGCAGGGCCTCAATCGGCTGAGGGAGGAGCTGCTGGGCGAAGGCGACCTGAATGCGAAGTTGCGGCGCGTCACGGACGGCGTCGTGGAGATCTTCGACGCGGACTTCGCTCGCATCTGGTTGAGCGCTCCGGGCGATCGGTGTGCGGCCGGCTGCCCCCACGCGGGGTGCGGGGAAGGGCCACACGTGTGCCGGCGGCGGGACCGTTGCCTGCACCTGGTGGCCAGCTCGGGCCGCTATACCCACCTGGACGGCTCGATGCATCGGCGCGTGCCGTTCGGCTGCTACAAGATCGGCCGGATCGCATCGGGCGACGAGCCCTCGTTTTTGACCAATGCGGTTACGGAGGACCCGCGCGTCCACAATCACGAGTGGGCCAGGGACCTGGGGCTGGTCTCCTTTGCAGGCTACCGGCTGCTCTCTGCAGGCCAGGAGCCCATCGGTGTGCTCGCGCTCTTCTCCCGCCATCCGCTGAGTCCGGAGGAGGAAACGCTCCTCGCCTCCGTCGCCGGAACGACGTCCCAGGTCATCCTGGCTGCCCAGGCGAACGAAGCCTTGCGAGAGAGCGAGCAGCGCTACCGCAGCTTCGTCGCCAACACGACCGAGGGCATCTACCGCATTGACTTCACCGAACCGGTCCCGATCGATCTGCCGCCGGAGGAAGTTATTGCCCGTATCGACCGCCACGCCATCCTCAGCGAAGTCAACGAGGCCTTGGCAGGCATGTACGGTCTGCGGGCGGCCGACATGATCGGCCGGCCGGCGAAGGATTTTGCGCCGGATTGCGGGAGGCGTGCCGCGCTGCTTCTGCAACGAGAGAATTACCAGGTCAGCGACGAGCAAACGGTCGACCACGACAAGGACGGCCGGCCGATCTACCTGAGCGAGAGCGGCATCGGCCTCGTGGAAGACGGCCGACTGATCCGCATCTGGGGCGTGCAGCGTGACATCAGCGAGCGCAAGCGGGCGGAGGAGAAGCTGCGCGAGAGCGAAACGAAGTACCGCGCGCTGTTCGACGCGGCAGGCGATGCCATTTTCCTGCTGGACGCGGATAGTGCCCCCGGGCGCGTCGTGGAATGCAACCGGCGTGCGGAGGACATGTTCGGCGTCACGCGTGAGCAGCTCCGCCAGCTTGCCATACTCGACTTCACGCCGCCGGAGCAGGCGGACGGCTCACCCTCCCAGCCGGCCGTCGCCGCCCGCATCGCGCAGGCGCTGCGGGGAGAGACGCAGCACTTCGAATGGCGCCACAGCCGCCCGGACGGCACGATCTTCGACACCGACGTCACGCTGACACGCGTGTCGTTGGGAACGGGCCCGGCCCTGCTGGCCGTTGTGCGCGACGTCACCGGGCGGAAACGGGCCGAAGACGAGCTGCGGGAGAGCGAGCGGAAATACCGCGACCTGTCCAGCGAGTTCCAGTCGATTCTGGGGGCCATTCCCGGCTCGTTGGTGCTGCTGTCGCCCGACCTGAAGATCGTCTGGGCCAACGAGTATACGAAGAATACGAGCATGGGCTTCGAGTCCGAAGAGATGCTTGGACAGTACTGCTACCGTTGCCGGCACGACCTGTCCGAGCCGTGCGAAGCGTGCCCCGTGCGGCGCTGTTTCGCCTCAGGAAAACCGGAATTCGGAGAGCGCGATACGCCGAACGGGAAGATCTGGGAGCTGCACGCGGCTCCCGTCTTCGGCGATCAGGGCGAGATATCGGGCGTCATCGAGATTGCGTTTGAAGTTACCGAGTACCGGCGGGCCGAGCGGGCGCTGAAGGACAGCGAGTCGCGGCTTCGGGGTCTCATCCAGGCGGCGCCCATCGGCATCATCTTTGTCAAGGATCGCACAACGGTCAGTGTGAACGAGTTTCTGTGCGATTTGCTGGGGTACAGCCAAGCCGAGTTCGCGGGAAAGTCATCGCGCCACGTGTACTTCACGCAGGAAGAATTCGAGGACGTCGGCCGAAAACTCTACGGGCCGGCGTCCGACGGCGGGCACACCCATGTGGAGGCCCGCCTGCGTCGCAAAGACGGGACTGCGGTCGACGTGATCCTCAGCGGCGCGGCCCTGCGACCCGACGAGCCCGATGCGGGCTTCGTGGTGACCGTCCAGGACATTACGCAGCGCCGCCGGGCGGAGGAAGAGCTCAAGCAGCTTGCGGCCGTGGTTCGGCACAGCAGTGAATTGGTGAACCTGTCGACCTTCGACGGCCGGATGGTCTTCCTGAACGACGCGGGCGGACGGATGTTGGGCATCGATCCCGACACCGTCGGGCAGCATACCATCCTGGACGTCATTCCCGAGGATTGGCGGGCCAGGGTGGAGGACGCGATATTACCCGCGTTGATGGCCGGACGAACGTGGGAGGGAGAGTTGCAGTATCGCAACCTCCAATCGGGGCGCCTGACCGACGTGCACGCCACGACGTTCACGATCGGTGACCCGGTCACGGGCCGGCCGGCGTATCTCGTCAACGTCTCGCGCGATATCACCGAACGCAAGCGGGCCGATTCGGAGTTGTTGCGAGAGAAGCAGTTCACGGAAAAGCTGCTGGAGAGCATGCCCGGGATCTTCTTCCTGTATGACTCGACTTGTCACTTGAAGCGCTGGAACAAGGCCCACGAGACCGTGATGGGGTTCACCGCCGATGAGCTTCGCGACTGGTACATTCCGGACTGGCATGAAACGCCGGAGGATGCAGCGATCGGCATGGCGCTTGTCAGCAAGGTGCTCGAGACCGGTGTGGGCGGGTCGTTTGAGACCACCCTGATTAACAAGCAAGGGCGTTTTGTCCCTTATCTCATCAGTATCACGCGGCTCATGACGCCTGACGGCCCGTTCATGATGGGAGTCGGGATCGATATCACCGAGCGCAAGCAGATCGAGGAAGAACGGAAGCGTCTGACGGCAATCCTCGACAGCACGAGCGACGTGGTGGTGATGAACGATCCGGCAGGAGGCTTGTTCTATCTCAACGCCGCCGGCAGGCGGGTGCTGGGATGGGACGAGGAAGCGGCGCTGGACTCGCACGATCTCAGCGAGTTGTATCCGGCCTGGGCGCATAACGTGTTGGAAGACGAGGCGCTGCCCGCGGTCCATCAGACCGGTTTCTGGCAGGGCGAGACCGCCATTCTCGGCGCCGGTGGCCGCGAGATTCCGGTGTCGCAACTCCTCATGGCGC
>CAZBFW010000221.1:0-6761 GCA_964491135.1 uncultured Phycisphaeraceae bacterium
TCTTCTGGGCCGTGTTGGGATTGCTCGGCGTCACGTTCTTCAGCGAGCACTGGAATGCCGGCGGCGAGGCCATTGCCCGGGCGGCCGTGTTCTCGGTGTTGATGGTGGCGTTGTCCGTGTGGCTGTGGCGGCTGCACGTGCGCTTGCACGTGTAGGGTGGCCCGTTGTGTTGCCGGGGTCCGGGCGTCGCTCAAGTCTCCGGGAGAGGGTGAGGCACGGCCGATCCTTGCGTTTCCACCTTGTTCCCCGAGTTTACCTTGACCTGCTGGATCCACTCCCAGCCGAAGAACCCCGGCTTCGTAGTGATCTCCAGGTTCACGACCGGAGACTCAGTTGCTGCGACAAGGAAAAGTGCCTTGAGCTGTTCCCCGCGGTCGCGAGGCAACGGGATATGAAACGGAATTTCCGGCCCGCCCCACGGCTCCACCAGCGCAGAGACGCGCCCGCTCTCGTCCGACTCCACGCTCACCACTCGCTGGACCCGCACGGTCGCCGGCTTGCGATCCAGCACCGCATTGGCCGTCAATAGCCCCATGCCCGTGGCGACCATGCAGAACAGCGTGCCGAACAGGAAGATCATCACCCGCGGCGGTCGGGAAAACGCGCGCCGCAGCCGCCGGCACAGCAGGCCCATCAGCACCACTCCAATCACCACTCCGGGGCCGAGGATGCTCAGGGTTCGTGGGTCGGGCGTTCCCACCAGCGAGTAGCGGTCCCGCCCCCACGCGGCGAAGAGCAAAAGGGCCGTGGCCAGAGTCGCCCCGCTGGCAATCAGCACGACGATCGCCCGCCACTTCGATGCCCTCACCGGCCCGGTCTCCGCGTTCTCGTCGACGGACAGCAGTTGGGCCAGGCAACTCAGCGCCATCTGGATCCGCGCCGGATCGTCCGCCGGGGCGGCCGACGCGGGCGCCGACGGCTCCGCGGCCCACTCTCCCTCGTCATCCAGTTCCTCGATCTGCGGATAATCCGACACTTCTGGCGGGAACGGCATCCACAGCACATCCAAGCCCAGTCCGTCGCTGCGGACCACGGTGCATCCCATGTCAAACAGGCGCGTCACGGATTCCCGCCAGCGCGGCGACGACAGCACACCGGATAACCACGCGCCCTTTCCGGTGGACCGAATGACGAATTCCCGGTCGAACGCCCCGTCCCCCGTGCGCAGCGACCAGAACATGGACCGCACCATCCGGTTCAGCTCGCCCCGGATGGGCCCGCGCCGCAGAACCACAAACGGCCACCGGGCGGGCCCGATGCGCGAGATAACCAGGAACGGCTGCACGGTGTCATCGCCCGGGTAGCGCCGGACCTCGTACGGCGCCCCGTCGTGCACTCCACTCGCCACCGGAAGCGTATGAACGGAGCGCTTCGGATCGCGCGAGTTCACCACCGCAGGCAACCGCCCGTGCTCATCCTTCTGATCGTCCCCCACATACTGCACCCGGCGGGCCAGCCGGTACGCGATGTTCCAGGCAACGAGGAACACCAGGACCCACACCCACCACGGCCAATCGCTGAACATCGTGGTCATCTCACGGAATCGAGGGGTGCGCCCTGGCGCGCCCAGGAAACGCAAAAACGCAAAAACTCCAAAACGCAAAAACAAGTAAGGGCCGCCCCGCGGACCAGAAACTCCGAGCGTCTCCCGACCCGCCCGGCGCCGATCGTCGCCGGAGCCGCGCAATGATCCCCGCCAGCACAAGACCGCCCCCAAGCAGGTAGAGATGCTGGCGCAGCGAAGGCCTCGGCGCGCGAAGCGATTGCACCAGCTTCTGCACGGAGGCCGGGGCACGGGCTCGCAGTTCGTCTTCGTTCGAAACCTGCTCCACCTGGTGGGAGGCCGTATCGATCCAGGCAAAGCCGCCGTGCGTCCTGGCGAGAATCCACTGCCCGTCGTGGCTGAAAGCCGTAACGTCTCGCACCGCCTGATGGATCAGTTTCGAGCCAGGCTCCGCGGCGAACGGAGGCGGAGCCCAACGGAAGATATGGCAGTCACCCCAGTGGCCGGGGTCCCTGCCAATCTCGTAGCCCGTTTCAGCGATGGCCACGGACCAGTCGCCGCCCATGAGGTGGTTCAGAATCCCGCCGCGCCCGTGCGGTGGCTGGAAGCGACCCGCGACGATGGCAATCAGACCGGCAGTCACCAGCAGGACGGGCGCTGTAAGCCTGCTCCTCGTCGATCGCATCAATGCTCTCCCATGTCCCATCGGTCGGTGACGCCTTCCAGACGGTGGGATTTCGCCGGGATGAGCGGGCCCCATGTGGTGAGGTAGAGGAAACTTGTGTCCACGGCGGCCACGGTGATCTTGATGATGTAGGCGAACACCACCGCGCCCAGCCAGTGCTGCCACGTGTGGATGAACGTGCCGACCAGTGCGGCGGTTGTGAAGAAAACGGTGTCAAACGCCTGGGAGATCCAGGTGGACGCGTTGCTGCGCAGCCAGAGCAAGCGGTCGCGGCCGGTGGCCCGGCGGATCATCCGGTACAACTGCGTGTCCAGAAGCTGCGCGAGCAGGTAGCTGATCATGGAGACGATGACGATGCGCGGAAACGCCCGGACGTTGAAGAAGTAGAGCAGGTGAGGCTGTGACGTGTCGTTCGCGTCCGGCTTGTACGCCAACACGAACTGCATCATCACCACGGTGACCAGCCCGGCCGCGAAGCCGGTCAGCACGGCCCGCCGGGCCGCCTGCAGCCCGAAGTGCTCGTTCAGCACGTCGTTGGCCAGGAACACGGTGGCGAACAGCACGTTGCCGCCGGTGACTTGAAGCCCGAACAACGTCATCTGCTTGGCCACGGCGATGTTCATGAGCACCGTGCAGACTACAATCAGAGATGTCAGCCAGGTCCGGCCAAGCTTGGCCGCGCCCAGCAGTATCACGCCCGCCGCCAGCACGTGCAGAAAGAAGACCGCCTCGTTCCTGCCTAGAAAGCTCATCACTGCAGCCCAAATCAGGAACATCCCGATGCGCCGGGACGCACGATACGGGCTTGCCGTTTCGCAGCACGCACGAATGGCCAGGGCCCTCGCCCTGCGATGCGGCCGCCAAACCGCAAGCGACAGAACGTACCGATGCGCCGGGACGCACGATACGGGCTTGCCGTTTCGCAGCACGCACGAATGGCCAGGGCCCTCGCCCTGCGATGCGGCCGCCAAACCGCAAGCGACGGAATAACCCTACCTGCAAAGCGCCTCCACGTGCTCCGCCACACAACGCCCCAGCACGACGAGGTTATACCCGCCTTCCAGCACGCTGAGGAGGCGGCCGCCCGCAGATTCGCCAGCATACGCCAGAGCCATCTCCGTCATCCAGCGGAACGACTCGTCCTCCAGGCAGATCGGGGCCAGCGGGTCCAGGCGATGGGCATCATACCCGGCCGAGACCAACACGAACTGCGGCCGGTACGCCTCAACCGCCGGCGTGATCCGCTCGTCGAAGGCCCGCCGATACTCCGTGTCACCGGCGCCGGGCAACATGGGAATGTTGATGGTGAACCCCTGCCCATCGCCCGTGCCGGTCTCTGTCTCCCATCCGGTGCCCGGATATACATGGCTCGGATGCCCGTGCAGGCTGATGTACAGCACGTCCGGCCGCGACTCGAACATCGCCTGCGTTGCGTTCCCATGGTGTACGTCCCAGTCCAGGATCAGCACGCGCTGCAGGCCGTGTCTGTCGATCAATCGGTCAGCCGCCAGCGCAACGTTGTTGAACAGGCAGAATCCCATGGATTTCTCGGGCAGGGCATGGTGCCCGGGTGGCCGGACGGCACAGAACGCGTTGCGGACGTTCCCCGCCACGATGGCGTCTGCGGCATCCAGTACAGACCCGGCCGCGTGGAGGGCGACGTCGTAGCTGTCGGGGCAGATGCCGCTGTCCACGCAGTCGATGAACGGCTGGCCGGTGCGGCAGGCATGCTCCAGGCGATCGAGATACCCCGACTCGTGCAACTGGAGAACCTCGTCGCGGGTGGCCGGTCGCCTCGGCAGAAGCGTGCAAGCCTGCGTCAGTCCACGTTCGCGAAGTGCCTGCTCGATGGCGATCAGCCGGTCCGGCCGCTCCGGATGTGCCGGCCCTGGATCGTGCCGTTGAAAGAGGGGGTCGAGCACCAGTCCGGTTCGCGTGGCCATGGTCCAGGAGTGTACAGCGCGGGGCGGGGAAGGGTAGTGAGGGGTCGGCGACAGAGAGCGAAGGATTGGGGCAAAAATGGCCGGCTTCAGCCGGTCGGCCAGTGCCCCCGGCTTCGAGCCGGGGGAAGGCAAACCCCCGCGCTTCCTCTCTTTGTTCCTGCCAGCCGGCTTCGAGCCGGCTTTTTCCGCTGTGCCGGCAGCGCATTACAGTGGATGACACAGACTCGTCGCGATAGGCTTTGGGGCGTGCCCCGGAGGTCAGCGGCAGCGAATGCCGGACCATCGGCCAATCTTTTCGATGCCGAGAAGTCTTCGAGACGCACTGCAGGAGAGCTCATTGACCCCGAAAACGGCCGGCTGGTGGTCCGCCGCGGGAGGAGGTACCAAGCGTGAGCAAACGCGGACCCTTTCGAGTGCCGACCATCCAGTTCGGAAAACTGGGCGACCCGATCTCTGCGGATGTCGTGAATGGCCGGTATGCTGCGGTTTGCGAGGGCGAGGCGCGCATGCTGGAGGAGGTCGCGCGCGCCCCACACTCCTCTTCAACTGCTTCCGTGCTTCTGCAGGCGATTCGCGGCCGCGCCTCCGACTTGGTCAACCGCATTTGCGACGCCATTCGGCATACAGGCCGCGGTGAACTACCCGAACTCGCGGAAGCAGCGGGCCCGCCCGCTTCCACTGACGCACTGTGTAGGCAGCAACTCCAGGATCTTGCATCCCGCGCCGCGGGCATCGCGACCGACTGGCAGGTGCCCTGCATGTGCTTCGAGCATCTTCTGCTGGCAATCGTGGAAGCCTGTGCCGAGGCGACGCCGGAAGGGCATAGACGGGCGATCATCCGTGCGGCAGAAGACGAAGTGGTCGCACAGGTCCACGGAGGCGTCCATCCGAAGAAGTATGCCGAGGAAATGCTGATTCGAATCGGGCAAGCTGCACAGGGCGATGCGAGAGCTCTGGAGGAAATGGACCGACAATTCGATTCCGCCATCACCACATTAGCGACAGGATATGCCGAGCAGAACGGTCTTGATGCAGAGCGTGTGCGCAGGGCCGGCTTCTCTCTGCTTCGGGATGCGGTGCGCAGCTTTCGCGGGCACACGATCCTCGATTTCCGATTGCATCTCTGGGAGGTCCTCCAGGACGCACTGGACCACTACAGGTCGAACGAGACGTGAGAACGTTGGCTCACATTTATCGCCAGCCTCGTCGACGCTCACGCGGCCCCGGATAGGGCGTGACGAAGCCGCGCACGCCGGAACGCGATTGAGTCCCGGTCCGCAAGGCGGACCCCACGTTTTTGCGTTTCTGCGTTTTTGCGTTTTTGCGTTTCTTCTACGCCGGTACTTGCGCCGCAATCATCGCCCGCAGGGCCTGCCAGCCGTTCAACTGCTCCGCCGTCAGCGTGGCGGGCCGACCCATTTCCAGGTGATGGGCGATGGCCCGCAGGCGGCGGCGGGTGGTACGCGGCAGATTGGGTTTGTGGTTGACCACCAGACCGGTGACCAGTTGCCGGTGGTGCCGCCGGTACACGCGCAGCTTGTCGCGCGTGTGCAGGCGGAAGCCCTCGTCCTCGATGATGAGCTTCGCCGCGTAGATGATCTCCGCCACGCGTGGACACGTCTTGCGCACGGCCTCCAGAGTCTTGGGATTCGTGCGCTTCAACGGGGCCAGGTCGCCGGCCCGCACGGAGATCGTGATGTCATCCGCGTAGCGCGTGTATGACAGGCCGCGGTGCCGGGCCAGTGCGTAAAGGCGGGTATCCAGCCGGTAATTCACCAGGTTGCTCAAGCGCGGGCTGGTGGGCGCGCCTTGCGGAAGCGAACCCTTGTACGTGCACAGGCGAGTGAGCAGGTCCGACGCCTCGTCGTCGTATCCGATGAACCGGAAGTACGCCTTGACGCGATCGCTGGTGATGGACGGGAAGAAGCCGACGAGGTCCAGCCGGATCACCACTTCTTTGCCCACGTGAGGCAGGGCGTTTGTGACGATGGAATGCCCGCGTTCGAATCCTTGAGCCGCGGAATGGACGTGCAACCCGCGCAGGAGCCGGCGCAGAATCAACCGCTGGACACTCTTGAGGCGCTCGTCTGGCGCTTCAATGGTTCGGAGTCCGCCGCGGCGTTTGGGGATCTGGAAAGTCTTGTAGGTAATGTCCACGCTGCGCAGATGAGGCACGCCCTTGCCGAGCCTCGCGGCGAGATCGTCGAGGGTGAAGCGAGGCGGCTTGGGCGGCTGCCGCTTGCCGGCCTGCCCGAACAGCGACTTGAGAAAGTTGAACATGTCCACGTCCCCCGACTGGAGTTGCGGGCGCAGCTTTCGCCGCGCCCGCGTCTGCCTTGCTGACCAGTGCGACTGGTCACTCCTGCTTCAAGGAAGCACATGGCTTCCTGGCTGACGAAACATCAGCCCGCACCCTGCATTTGGGCGCCGCCAAGACAGTGACGAAATGCTAGAGACGACAGAAGGCAGTGTCAACGGCAGCGGGGTGCTGCGGGCGTAGGGTGGCGCCTGACCCGCTGGGCCGAGAAGGGATTTTCGGCCCAGCTGTTTTTGGGGTTTAGTGTTTTTGTGTTCTTGCGTTTTTAGATCGGAAGAGCACACGTCTGAACTCCAGTCACCGCTCATTATC
>CAZBFW010000222.1:0-4826 GCA_964491135.1 uncultured Phycisphaeraceae bacterium
TCCACTCGAACGCCTCCAGCGGTGGGGCAAAGGGCACCGTGGCCCTGATCACCACGACCGGGGCCACGACCAACCAGGCGCTGCTCGCGGACACTATGGGCGAGGAGATCGAAGAGGACATGCAGATCCTCGATGACCTGGTACCCTTCGAGTACCTCTGGGGCACGCGGGCCAACACGTATACTTCCGCCTACGGGGCCATCAGCACCGGCAACAATGGGGATGAGTTCGACGCCACGATCCTGGAGGTGGCGTTCCACGACAACACGGAAGATGCCGCCATGCTGCTGGACCCGAAGGTTCGCGATGCAGTGGCCCGCGCTTCAGTGCACGGCATCATCAAGTTCCTGAATGCGTTGTCGGGCAGCACGGTGCCGCTCGCCTTCGCCCCGGTCGCCCCGGAGCGGGTGCAGGCCGTGCATGACGGATCGGGCGGCATCGTGGTGTCCTGGATCGCCCCACCGTCCGGCGAGGCGTTCGGCGGGGCGCCGACCGGCTACCGCATCTACCGCTCCACCAACGGCTGCGGCTTTGACGGCGGACTGGACGTGGGCAACGTGCTGACGGCCACCATCCCGGACATCCCCGCGGGCACCGCCACGTGGCTGCGCGTGGCGGCGTACAACGCGGGCGGCGAGTCGATGCCTTCGGAGACGCTGGCCGTCCGGCGCAGCGCCAATGAGTCGGCCACGTTCCTCATCGTCAACGGCTTCGACCGGATCGGCCGGACACAGAATCCGTCGCAGACGCTTTCCGGCGTGGGGACGCAGCGGCGGCCGATGATCCAACACGTGAACACGCGTGACTACTCCGTGCAGTTGGGCCAGGCGCTGGCGGCGGCGGGGGCGACGTTCGACTACGCCTCGAACGAGGCCGTCATTGCCGGAACGGTATCGCTGGGCGACTATCGGGCGGTGGCGTGGATTCTGGGCGAGGAGTCGAGCGCGGACACCACGTTCAACGCCACGGAACAGGCGATGGTGACGGCGTACCTCAACGCGGGCGGGCGCCTGTTCGTCAGTGGAACGGAAATCGGCTGGGACCTGGACTATCTCGGAAACGGCGTTGCGTTCTACAACAACTACCTGAAGGCCGATTACGTCTCGGACGACGCGGCCACGTATGCGGTGTCGGCGGTGGCGGGGTCCATCTTCGCCGGGATCACGCCGTTTTCCTTCGACAACGGAACGACCTGGTACGATGCCGACTATGCGGATCGGATCAGCCCGCTGGGCGGTAGCGTGGCGGTCCTGAGTTACCTGGGCGGCTCCGGCGGGACCGCCGGCGTTGCGTACGACGGCTCGTTCAAGGTGGTGCACCTCGGGTTCCCGTTCGAGACCATCACCTCGGCCACCGCGCGGGAGGCCCTGATGGATCGGGTGGTGGGCTTCTTTTTCCCCGGGCCCTTTGACGCGGATCGCGACGGCGACGTGGATGCGAACGACTACGTGGATTTCGCTTCCTGCCTGCTCGGGCCGGATGTCGACTACGCCGCCGGCCATGCCTGCCTCGTGCACGATGCGAACGCCGACCTGGACGTGGACCTGGCGGACTTCGCCGAGTTCCAGGTGGTGTTTACGGGAGAGTGAAAACCGGCGAAGATAGGGGACGCTGCGGCAGGGTGGCGCCCCGCACGGCCGAACGGCGCTGGCCGGTCGACGCGCCCGTCCGCCTTCGGCGGGATGGTCGTGGCACCCGGATTTGTGATTACCCCAGAAACGGAACCCTGAACATGTCCAACCGATTGACCGTACCCATCTCGGAAGAACAGATTCGCGCCCTGAAAGTCGGCGAGTCCGTCACGCTGTCCGGCGTGATCTTCACCGGCCGCGACGCGGCGCATAAGTACATGGTCGAGAACTTCGTGAAGGGCCCTTGCCCGGCATCGGAGCAGGCCATGTACAACATCCTCAAGAAGGGCCTGGCAGGCTCGGCCATCTATCACTGCGGACCGGTCGTGCGGAAGCGCGACGACGGCAAGTACGAATTCGTCGCTGCCGGACCGACCACCAGCATCCGCGAAGAGCCCTACCAGGCGGACGTCATCGGGTACTTCGGCGTGCGCGCGGTCATCGGCAAGGGCGGCATGGGCCCCAAGACGCTGGACGGCTGCCGGAAACACGGGGCGGCGTATCTGCACGCCATCGGCGGGGCGGCCACGCTCATCGCCGAAAGCGTGAAGGAAGTGGTGGAGGTGTACAAGCTGGAGTTCGGCGTGCCGGAAGCCCTGTGGATGATCCGCGTGGAGGACTTCCCCTGCGTGGTGACCATGGATGCGCACGGAAACAGCCTGCACGACGAAGTCCTGGCCGCGAGCCAGACGAACCTGGAGAAGCTGCTGGCCGGGTGACGTCCCCAGCCGGCGAAACGGCGTACCAGGGTGCACCCTCCAGAGGGCGGGGAAAGGGCTGCGCGGAGTAAGTACATGACACGACTTCTCGCCCGCCTGCTGTTGGCGTTCGCGGTGGTGCTGGCCGCTCCCGTATTCTGCACGGCTTTGTTCATCGTTCTGGTGGAATGCACGGCCTGGACGTGGGACACGTTCTGTCTGGCAGGGGCGGAGTGCGTCTCCGCCTTGTTGTTCGTGATCGCATGGATAGCCGTCTGGCGCGGACAGGTCGTCTGGAACGGCTGGCGCCGATCGCTGACGTACGCATCCGTGCTCTGGTCACTCGGCGTGGGCAGCACTCTGGGATTCGCGATGGCCGTGCTCACGAACGAGGAAGAAGTGGGCATCGTCTTCGCCGGGCTGTTCTGGTTCGTGACGTGGATTCCCAGCACCGCCCTGGTCTGGCGTGAGACCGCCCGGGAACGGGCGGCCCGGCTGAAAACGATTGCCGTCGGCACCGTGAACTGCCCGAATTGCGGCTACAACATGACCGGCCTGCACGAGGCCCGGTGCCCGGAGTGCGGTACGCACTACACGCTGAACGAGCTCTTCGCATCCCTCCAGGAAACCGCGGGCGACCTGGAGCCTCAGGCCACTCCCGCTTCGGATGAATCACGGCGGGCCTGACCGCCACCCGAAAGAACCGCAACGCGACCCAACTCCCCCTCCCCGGATCGCAAGTTCCGCCGGGGGCCCGGTCGATAGTACAAATGGGGCCCTGAAGCCCCGTTTCCGACCGTAACACGCCTTTTGACAAGGAGGGACCCATGTTGCGCTGCGCATTTGTTCTGACGCTGCTCGCCGCCCTGCCCGCGCAGGCGGCGACGATCCACGTTCCCGGGGACCACCCCACGATCCAGCAGGCGATCGATGCGGCCGGCCCCATGGACACCATCCTGGTTGAGCCGGGTACGTACACGGAGAACATCCTCATCTGGCAGTCGGTCCATCTGGTCGCCAACACCGGGGGCGGCGGTCCGGCCGTCATCATCGACGGCGGGTTTGCGGCAGCCACGGTCACGTTCACCGGCGTGGAGGCGCCGGAGACGACGCTGGAGGGCTTCACCATCCGGCACGGGTCCGACGTCTACGGCGGCGGCATCGCCGGCAACGGTACCCACGCCACCATCTCCAACTGCCTGATCACCGACAACACGGCCGACGTGGGCGGCGGACTCTTCAACTGCGACGGCATCATCCAGAACTGCCGGATCACATGGAACACCGCCGATTCCGGCGGCGGGTTGTACCGCTGCGACGGGACCGTCCTCCACTGCACCATCGAGAACAACACCGCTGCCAGAGGCGCCGGCCTCTACGAGTGCCAGGGCACGATCTCGGCCTGCGACATCCTGACCAACACGGCCACCGCCGGCAGCGGGGCCGGGGCCTACAACTGCAACGGCTCGTTCAGCGAGTGCCGCATTGTGAGCAACACCAACAGCGGAACCTCCACGTACCACACCGGCGGCGGACTGTACGACTGCGACGGGCCCATCACCCGCTGCACCATCGAAGGCAACAGCGCCCCATACGCATCCGGCGGCGGCGCGGCCGTGTGCGACGGCACGTTCTCTCGCTGCGTGATCCGCGCCAACGTGTGCAAGTATGACGGCGGCGGCCTGCTGAACTGCGGCGGCGCCATCGAGGATTGCGTGGTTTCAGGCAACCGGGTGACCGGGGCGGCCTACGGCGGCGGCCTGGCGAACTGCCTGGGGACGATCCGCAACTGCACCGTCGTGGGCAACCGAGCGTTCGACGGAGGCGGCCTGGCGTCGTGTGGAACCATCACCAATTGCATCGCCTGGAATAACCGGCCGACGGGAGGTTCATATCAACAGGTGCGCCTGCCCGGCGCCGTCAGCTACTGCGACGTCCAGGACGGCTCGGCCTGGCCGGGCTGCATCACCGCGGCGCCCCAGTTCGTGAACGACGGCCTGTGGAACGGCACGACGTGGCAGGAGGGTGACTATCACCTGCAGGCTGTTTCGCCGTGCGTTGACACGGGCGACCCCGCCTTCACGTCGGAGGGGATGGACATCGAGGGCAATCCACGCATCGTGAATGGCCGGGTGGACATGGGCGCCTACGAGCGCGACCCCTCCGGCGGGTCGCTGCCGGATTTCGACGGTGACGGAATTCCCGATCGGACAGACCCGGACATGGACAACGACGGTGTCGCGAATGAGGCGGACGTGTGTGATTTCACGCCGGCTGGTGCGGCCGTCCAGGGCAACGGCACCTTGCGGGCCGACGCGGACGGCGATTGCGATGTGGACCTGCTGGACTACGTCATCCTGGCCCGGGAATTCACGGGTCCCGGTTGAACCGGTCTTCGTCTGCCTGCCCGGCAAGCACGCGACGGGTCGCGTTTGCCGGGCAGCGCGGTAGAATCCGCCCTTGCGAGTGCACAGGTTCCCCGGACGATTTCGCGAAG
>CAZBFW010000222.1:4836-6726 GCA_964491135.1 uncultured Phycisphaeraceae bacterium
CAAATCGAGGCGGAGTTCCTCGCCGGCGTCGAGGCCAACCTCAGGCAGACGCGCGGCAGCGGCCTCGCCACCCGTCCGCGAGTGGTGCGACAGGATGACGTGTCCGTTCGCCGTGAGCAACGGCAGACACCCTCCGGGGGACGACTGATCGTACATAGCTTCGAGCGCCGCTGGTGGGTGCTGCGACGGCGCAGCGGCGTGACCGTTGCATCCGTCCTCGTACCGCCGGATGCCCTGACTGAAGCGGCGGATCGCGAAATGCCGCCCGTGGACCTGGGCGATCTGGTTGACCACGTGCACGACCTCATCGTCGACCCGGAAGTGCCGCATGTCATCAGCGTGTGCAGCCCGAGCGGGTTCACCGACGATGTCTACCGGGCCGGGCTGGAAATCCCCAACGTGACGCTGGTGCTGGTCTCGCCGGAAGCGGAGGGAGGCTGGCGGGTGGAGTCGTCAGGCGGAGAGATCGACGAGTCCATGCGAGCACTGTTTGACCCCGGCAACACAAGCCGGGAGGCCGACTGGATTCGAAAGGAAATCATGGGGCGGCTGCAGGTTGCGCATCCGGCCGCGGTCAGCGCTGCGTCTATGGCGGCCCAGAGAAGACTGCCCGTCGAGTTCGTGACGGGCATCTTTGAGGACGCCGCTCGCTCGAATCCGCGCCTGCGCCTGGAGCGGTCCGGCAGCGACGTCCGGCTGCACGGCGGCGCGCCGGCGGCGCATCGGGCGGCGGACACGATAGGTATCCTCGCACGGATTCGCGCCCTCTTTGAGGAGGATGCCGCGAACGCCGTACGCCTGGCCGACCTGACCGAGCAGCGGACCGCTCTCACGCAGCAGCGCGACCGGGTTTTTGAGGACATGGGCCGCCTCGAACAGCGCGAGACGGAACTGCTGGCCGAAGGCCGGGCCGCGACGGCCGATTCCGCCCGGCGTCGGCTGGCCGGCGAGCTCGCCCAGGTACGCAGGGAACACGGGCTGCAAACCACGCTGGCCGGCGTCATCGGGTCACAGGTCGACATCCTCAGCACGCACATTCACCACCTGACGCTGCTCCAGCAGGGCCGGCAGGTGCCCCTCCCGGACGCGGACGAGCTGACCCGCCATGCGGTCGATGCGGAGCAGATGCTCGAAGGCCTCTGGGCAGAGGCGGAGCAGGCAACCGAGCTGGCCGTCGGTTCCGACATGCCGGCCACCGACGAAGAGGCGGCGATTCTGCGGGAGTTCGAGGGCAAGACAGCTGCCGAGGAATCGCCCAAGTTGCCCGCCTACGAGCGACCGCAAATCCAGTCCCCACGTGCATCGGAACGAGAAGCGGAGCCGGACCGGTAAGGCCGACCCGAGTATGCGCGACACCCCCAACACCTACGACCGCGTGGGCAACCGGCTGGCGATGGCCGAGTCCAACGGCACCGGCCAGCGGCTCACGACCTATCAGTACGATGAGCACGACCGGCTCACCCGGCAGACCAGCAGCGGGCCATCGCTGGACTACACCGCGTCCCTCGACTCCGACGACGGCACGGCGTTCGCGGAGGTCTGGACCCCGCCGTCGCGTGTGGCCGTCTACTGCCTCATCGCATTCGCCACGCTCACCCTGGGCGCCCTGTTCGTGCCCCTGCGGCTCCTTCGATCACGACGGCCGGACGTCGGCCGGGAGGTGCGCCGCCGGCGGACCTGGATTCAGACCATCGCGCTGGCCCTCATCCCGCTGATGGCCATCGGCCCGGAGGCCGCCTTGGCCATCCACAATGAAGCCCTGCTGTACGAGGTCGTCGCCGCAGCGGCCGCCGGCCAGACGGGGCAGCACGAAACGACGTACACGTACGACGCCAACGGGAACATGGTCACCCGGACCGTCACGGACGGCGGCAGTCCGGCCACGGACAC
>CAZBFW010000223.1:0-6680 GCA_964491135.1 uncultured Phycisphaeraceae bacterium
AGATGGAATCTCGTGACTGGAGTTCAGACGTGTGCTCTTCCGATCTGGCCGGCTCCATCCCTGCTCAGCGGTCGTCCTTGATGGCGGACACACCCGTAGATATTCTCAGGCGTCATCGTCCTTCCTGGTGAGAGGCGGAGCGGTCGACGCCTGACACCGCACGCTGAGAGACGGCCGCCCGTGGCGGATGGATCGGGACGTGGGTGCTCCGGTCCGCTGGAGATGAGACTTTCGATTGAGAGCCAAGCCATGACACGAACGACGGGAATCCTGGGATTGCTGCTGGTTTCACTGATGATGGCTGGAAGCAGTTCCGCGCAGGTCAACCTGGCGGAGGGTTTCCAGAATCCGCCGGACTCCGCCCGGCCGCACACGTGGTGGCACTGGATGAACGGCAACATCACCAAAGAGGGCATCACGGCCGATCTCGAGGCGATGAAGCAGATCGGACTGGGCGGCGCCCAGATTTTCAACGTCTCCGAGGCCATCCCCGAGGGACCGATCCAATTCATGAGTCCGCAGTGGCGTGAACTGGTGAAACACGCGGTCTCCGAGGCCAACCGGGTCGGGCTCGAACTGTGTATCCACAATTGCGCGGGCTGGTCCAGCAGTGGCGGTCCGTGGATCACGCCACAGCACGCCATGCAGATGGTCGTCTTCAGCGAGACGCAGGCGACCGGGCCGGCGCCGTTCGAGGCGGCGCTGCCGCAGCCGAAAACCAACCGCGAGTTCTACCGTGACATCGCCGTGCTGGCCCTGCCCACCCCGCGCGATGACAGCCGGCGCATCCAGGACATCAAGGCCAAGGCGGGGTACGAGGCCCGCTACGGCCTGCAGCCCGTGCTCGATGAGTATCCGGCCGATTCCGTGGTGAAGAGGGCGGACATCGCGGACCTTACGAACAAGCTCTCCGGCGACGGCCGCCTGACGTGGGAGGTGCCCGCAGGCGACTGGACCATTCTCCGGATCGGATACACGCCGACGGGCAAGGAAAACCACCCGTCACCGGCATCCGGTCGCGGACTGGAATGCGACAAGCTGAGCCGCGAAGCACTCGACGCGCATTGGGCCGGCATGATGGGCCCGGTCCTCCAGGACGTTGGTGCTCTGGCAGGCAAGACCCTGAACAACAGCCTGATCGACAGTTACGAGGTCGGCCACCAGAACTGGACCCCGCGGTTCCGCGAGGAATTCCAGAAACGCCGCGGCTACGATCCGCTCCTCCTGCTTCCTGTGCTGACCGGCCGCGTGGTGGACAGCGGCGAGGTCTCGGAGCGGTTTCTCTGGGACCTGCGACGGACGATCGCGGACCTCTTCGCCGACAATTACTACGGATACTTCAGCGAACTGTGCCACAAGCACGGTATGCTGACGTCGATCGAGCCGTATGACGGTCCGTTCGAATGCCTGTTGGCCGGGCGGCCCGCGGACGTCCCCATGGGCGAGTTCTGGGTTGGCGACGGCGAGCACCCCTCCTGCAAGCTGGCCGCTTCGGTGGCCCACACCTATGGCCGCAAGCTCGTGGGAGCCGAGGCATTCACGGCCAATCCGAGCCGCGCCGGCTGGCGGAGTCATCCCTATACGCTCAAGGCGGTGGGCGACTTCGTGTACTGCAACGGCATCAATCGCTTCATCGTTCACCGCTATGCCCACCAGCCGTGGCTGGACAGGTTTCCCGGCATGACGATGGGCCAATGGGGCACGCATTTTGAACGTACAAACACGTGGTGGCACCCCGGCCAGGCGTGGGTCCGGTACCTGACGCGCTGCCAGTATCTGCTGCAGCAGGGGCTGGCCGTCGCGGACGTGTGCTACTTTGCGGGCGAGGCCGCACCCAACAATGCCCCGCATCACCCCGATCTGAAGGCCGGGGGCTACGACTACGACGCGTGCAACGCCGACGTGTTGCTGAACCGCATGACGGTGAAAGACGGCCGCGTCGTGCTGCCCGAGGGCATGAGCTACCGCCTGCTGGTCCTGCCGGAGACGCCGTTCATGACCCCGGGCCTGCTCGCCAAGCTGCGCGATCTCGTGCAGCAGGGTGCCACGGTCATCGGACCCAGGCCGGCCAAGTCGCCGAGCCTGGCGGACCTTCCGGACGGCGACGCCGCGGTTCAGAAGCTTGCCGACGAAGTTTGGGCCGACTGCGACGGTCTGGCCGTCAAGGAGCATGCGCTGGGCAGCGGCCGCGTGATTTGGGGCCAGTCGCCGGAGGAAGTGCTGGCCGCGTTGAACGTGAAGCCGGACTGCGAGTTTGCCGGCGCCGGGGTCAAGCCGAAGATGGCGTGGATTCACCGGGTGGTCGACGGCGCCGACCTGTACTTCGTGTCGAACCAGAAGCCGCGCTCCGCGGAGGTGGAATGTACGTTCCGCGTGAGCGGCAAAGTGCCGGAACTGTGGCGTGCGGACACGGGATGCATGGAAGTGGCCCCGGTGTGGTCCGAGCGGGATGGGCGGATCACGGTGCCGATCCACTTTGAACCGGCCGGCTCGGTTTTCGTGGTGTTCCGCCGGGCGGCCGGGGACGCGGACCACCTGGTCTCCGTGAAGCCGCCGAAAGGAAGTGACGCCGACGCAGCGGAACCGAAGATTGAGATTCGCAAGGCGGTGTACGAAGCCGTGGACGGAGCGGGCGGCGCGGACGTGACGGACAAGGTGGCGGCTCTGGTGGACGCGGGCGAAACGAGCATCCCCGCAAACAACGCCACGTTCGGCGACCCCATTCCGAACCATTTCAAGCGTCTATCCGTGGAATACATCCTCAATGGCCAGCCGACCACGCGAGCCGTGGACGAGAACGGCGTGCTCGAGCTTGTCGAGGCCGGCGGCGCTGCGGCCGGCCTGCCTACGTACCGCCTGGCTCTCACCCGGCCGGACCGGCTCGAACTCCAGGCTTTCCGGACCGGCGTGTACGAGTTCCGCACCGCGAGCGGCAAAACGAGCCCGGTGGAGGTCAAGGCCGTGCCGGAGCCCGTCGAGATCGGCGGGCCCTGGACCGTTCGCTTTCCACCCGACCGGGGCGCGCCCGCGAGCATCACGCTCGACAAGCTGGTCTCCTGGGCGGAGCACAGCGAGGACGGTGTACGCCATTTTTCCGGCACCGCGGAGTACGAGCGGGAGTTCGAGATTCCGGCGGCGCTGCTTGGGCCCGGCAAGGCGCTCTATCTCGATCTCGGCGGCGTGCAGTGCCTTGCCGAAGTCACGCTGAACGGCCAGAACCTCGGCGTGTGGTGGAAGCCGCCGTTCGCCGCGGAGATTACCCATTGCGCGAAGCCCGGTCCGAACACGCTCAAGGTTCGCGTTACGAATCTCTGGGTGAACCGGTTGGTGGGCGATGCGCAGCTTGAGGACGATTGTGAATGGGACGGCGTGCATCTGGCGCGCTGGCCGCAATGGCTGGTCGATGGCCGGCCGCGTCCGGTGCGGGAACGAGTGACCTTTACAACGTGGAAGCACCACACGCGGGACTCCGCATTGCAGGAATCCGGGCTGCTGGGTCCGGTGTTGCTGCGCCCGGCGGAGCGTATGACCGTCGAGTGACGTGCTCCGGGAACTCCCGGATCGGCAGGACTCACTGCCGCCCCGCTCCGAGATGCTTGCGAAACAACGTTTTGCCGGAGTGCAGGCTCGGCGCGTCGTCTTTCGATTCGCCGCAAGGCCTCCCATACGGCGCGAACTTCGTGCATAACCGGGCAAAACGCGTTCACTCGCAACGCGCCCGTCCTAGTCCGGCGGCGGCTGGAGGCTCAGGAGCATGCCCTGCCCGGGTGCCAGCCAGTTGTTTTCGCCGCCCCAGGGCGTGGTCTGGCCGGTATAGGCGCTGGTCAGCATGATCCGGCCGGCCTGCTTGAACTTCACGTCGAACGCGGTTGAGACGTGCAGGTCCGTGTTGACGATCAGGATGAAAGGCCGGCCGTCGGGGCCCTCGAACTCCCCGACGACGAAACGCCCGCCGGCAACGCCCGCAAGGTGTCGGCTGGTGTCCAGCCCGGTGCATCCGGCCGGTACGTCTGGATGATGGAAGACGTTCACGCTTTTGAGCGTCAGGTACGTCGGTCCCAGCCGGTGAATCTGCAGATTCACGCTGCGCAGCATATCCCAGGTGGGCGTCTTGTGGCCGAACGCATCGATGGGTGCAAGACGGTAATTTCCGATCGCCGGCGCGAAATACGTGAAGTAGCTGATGCCGCGCCCGCCATAGGCCAGCGTGGTGTAGGCCTGGAAACGCAACCCGCCGTCGGAGGGCTCCGCGTAGCGAAAATGCGCGTTGGACAGGACGATGTTCCAAAACGGCAGGTTGTGCTTGAGCCCGGCCTTGCGAACGGCCTCCAGATTCTGGAAGTACCCGTCACGCAGGGAACCGTCATCCATCAGCGCGTAGTGATCATAGCTGATGAACGCGGGTTTCACCGTGGTCACGAATGACTCCAGGTATTCCTCGTAGCCGGGCGTGCCCAACTGCCCCGGCGACGCGTAGTTGGGGAACAGGTTGATGTAGCTGACGTGCGCGGGATCGGCCTGGCGGAAGGCCTCGGTCCAGAAGGCCAGGGCCGGGTACAGCCCCGCGTTCGGCTCGTCGCGCAGGTAGTAGCCGAAGACCGCCGGATGTTCCGCGGCGCGCGCGGTCAGCGCTGCGACGCGGTTCCGGACCTCCGCCTCGTCCAGGCCGGCGGCGGCATCACCGACGTGGGTCTCCCGCGTCGAAACGATGCACTTCAGCCCCGCGGCGGCGACCGCGTCCAGGTGCTCCGGCGCGACGAAGCCGGCCAGGTTGAAGCCACATTCACGAATCGCTCGCAGCGCTTCCGCGTCGCCCGGCGTGTGGCCCCACGGCAGAATCGCGAACGCCTCAGGTGCCAGACGCGGCACGTCATCCGCCGCGCCGGCGATCATCGCCGTGCATACCACGATGCAAGCCGCTGCCGCGGCGCCCGGACGTGACATGGCATACCTCCTCATCGGCCGAAACCGTGCATCGACCGGCCGTGCGGCCGGGCCCCGCCATTCGGCGGCGTGCGGCCCATTGCCGACCGCCGGCCACCATTCGCTGATCATACCGCAGAACGTTCGCGGGTGAAGCGCAGCGACGGGGGACGATCGGCGCGGGGGGCCGCCTGATTGGGCGGCAGTGCGACCTTGCCCGATGACCCCCTTCCGTTCTGCCGGAAACGGCTTCCCGAACCGAATGACGCCGCGGAATCTTCTATTGTGAAGGTTCACCCCCGGCGGCGGTCACGAAGCGAACGGCTGTCACATCATCCCACGCCACATCCACGCCGTCAGGCGCGGAGACGGGCTGTGTCCGAATGACGTCACCCGATTCGTTCAGATACATCACCGCCGCAAAGCCGTCCGGCAGCGCCACGCGAAACGGCGTGTGCGGCCGGCCGCCCTCCCGACGCAACTCGATCTGCGCCGGCGAGACCCGCAGCGTCAGCACCAGGTCGTGCAGCGCGATGCGAGTGATGGTCAGCTCCGGCCAATCGGCGGGCAGGCGGGGATGCACGCGGCAGCCCTCGGCGGTCGGCTCGAACCCGGCGAAGCCGTAGAGCATGATCTGCGGCACGAGCACGCTTTCCACGAACTCCGCATCGATGCCCAGGCCGCCCGGGGTGCCCGCGCCCTGCAAGGTGCCGCGTGTGCCGTCCGCATAGTACGTGCGGGGACCGCCGGCCGCCTGCACCTCATCATACCACGCCAGAATGTCCTTCAGCCGGCCCACCGCATCGTCGGGCCCGCGCGTGCGCAGCCGGGCCAGCAGGTCGTGATAGGAGAACCCCAGCACGGCCCCGCCGTCCTGGACCTGGTTGCCCCAGGGAATGGATTCCGGGTTGTTCCAGAACCAGCCGTAGTACTCGATGTTTCGCTTTGTCGTGGCACGCGGGGCGAATCGCCATCGATAGATGTCCGCTCCCTGGGCGGTGTCGCCCTCGACAAGCCGATCGCCCGCGATCCAATCCAGGATGGCCCGGGCCTGCTCGTCGGTGGCGTACCCGTAGGCGATGGCCTCGAGATTCATGAACGTGAAGCCGTAGTCCCACTGCCGGCCGTCGTCATCGATGCCCAGGGTGAACCGCCGCGTCCGCGGGTCCCAGAACTGCGTGTTGGCCGCCTTCACCTCGGCAGCATGGGCGTCCAGGCGGTCGGCGTCGAATCGCAACGGTCCGCCGGGGACGTTCCACTCGGGATGCCGGGCCAGGGTCCGCTCCAGGTCGGCCATTTCCCGCAGCGCGTGGTAGTAGAGCATCGTGGCGTAGGCGTCGCGGCGGCCGAAGGGCAGCAGGTCCCAGTAGTTGTTGCCGATGCCGTGGCCTGGGTGGAGGGTTTTGCCGCCGTCCGCGGTGCGTTTGATGCCGCTGCGGCCATCGTGCCCGGGAAACGGCGTGACGATGCATTTCTCCTCTTCGCCGCGACAATCAACCATCAGCCACCGCAGGGCCAGCCGCATCCGCTGGATCTGGCCGCGCAGAAAGTCCAGGTCCCGCGTCCAGTGGAAGTAATTCAGGCAGCCCGCGATGAAGACCGGGTTGTTCACGTTGTGCCGCGTGTCGTACTGCGTGAAGAAGGCCTGAACGCCGACCTCCGCGCCGGCGGACGGGCTGCCGAACCCGATGCGCAAACCGGTGATCCGGCCGATCCAGGCCGGGTGGCGATACATCGGGATCATGGTGTAGACGATG
>CAZBFW010000224.1:0-6659 GCA_964491135.1 uncultured Phycisphaeraceae bacterium
AGATAATGAGCGGTGACTGGAGTTCAGACGTGTGCTCTTCCGATCTACTACGATTTCAATCATGCTTTACGCTGACCTCATCGCCATCGCGGATCGGATCTACACAATGGACCCAGGCCGGCCGGTGGCCAAAGCGCTGGCCGTCGTGGGCGACCGGATCGTCGCCGTCGATACGCCCGGGCGAATCCGGCGATGTCGCGGGCCGAAGACCCGGGTCATCGAGGCGCCGAAGCAGGTGATTGTCCCGGGCCTGACAGACTGCCACGCCCACCTTTTCTCCTGGGCCCTGATGCTGGACGAGGTCGCCCTGGCCGGCGTCACGTCGGTGGCTGCCGCCCTGCGGAAGATCCAGGCCGGTGCCGCCCGGGCGCCCACCGGCCGGTGGCTCGTCGGCAACGGGTTCGACAAAAACGCCTGCGGCGGGCGGTTCCCCACCGCCGGGGAGCTGGACGCCGTCACGGGCAAGATCCCCGCCTGCATCTACAGCCGCGACTGGCACTGCGCGTGGGTCAACACCGCCGGCCTGAAACGGGCGGGCATCACGCAGCGGACGGCTGACCCGCCGGGCGGGCAGATTCTGCGGGACGCCAACGGGCGGCCCACCGGCATCCTCATGGACACGGCCATGGACCTGCTGGAGCCGGTCCGCGACTGCGGCAGCGACCCGGGCGACCCCCGCGTCCGACGGCTGTGGAAGCGGGCGTGCCGCGAGTTCCACCGCTACGGCCTGACCGGCGTCCACTCGGTGGACGGGATCGAGGCGTTCTCGTGGTTCCAGCGATTCGCCGCGGACGGCACGCTGGGCCTTCGCGTTCGTTACGCGTTGCCGCACAATCGTCTCAGCGGTGCAGAGGCGTTGCAGATTCGAAGCGGATGGGGCGACGACCGGCTTCGCATCGCCGGGCTGAAGCTGTTCGCCGACGGCGCGTTGGGCAGCCAGACGGCGTGGATGTACCGCGCGTACCCCGGCCGGCCCGGCTATTACGGCATTCCCGTCTGCGTCGGCAACGAGTTGCGCGACACCGTCCGCCGAGCGACGGCCATCGGCCTGCCGTGTTGGATTCATGCGATCGGCGATCGCGCCGTGCATGAAGTCGCAAGCGTTTTGGCCGGCGTCGGCGCGCCCGCATCAGGCAGACACCTGCCACATCGCATCGAACATGCGCAGTGTGTTCAGGCAAAAACACTACGCGTGATGCGCAAAGCGAAAATCATCGCGTCGGTTCAACCTTCCCACTTATGCGAAGACATGACGATTGCCGATAAACATTGGCGAACGGCGGCAACGTTCACGTATCCGTTCCGCTCGCTTCAATCGGCCGGGATTCTGATGGCAATGGGGTCTGACCTGCCCGTCGAAACGATGAATCCGTTTCTCGGAATCTACGCGGCAGTCACTCGGAAGAACCGGCAGGGCGAACCAAGCCAAGGCTGGTATCCCCGCGAACGAATCGACCGACCGAGCGCGTTGGCCGGATATACCGTGAACGCGGCGCAAAGCGTCGGCGACGCAAGCCGGCTGGGCCGACTATCGCCCGGCCACTTGGCGGACTTCGCCGTGCTGACGGACGATCCGCTCCGTTGCCCGGCAGCGGAGTTGCCGGCCGTTCGGGCGACCCACACCGTGGTGGGCGGGCAACTGGCTTGGGCCGAGTGAGCCCCCTGAGTCTCTCCGCCGGTCGGGTACAAGATGTAACCCAATGGGTGGAAGAGGGTTAGGCTCTTCGGGAAACTGAGCCGTCCAGCACACCCGGCACGGCGTGAATCTGGAAAAGGATGCGAACCGAGAAAAACCCGGTTTTAACCATTTACTTTCAAGAACCTTATGGTATAAATGGTTACGCGGTTCGTCTCTGGAATGCAAACTGCTAGCATCCTGAGGTGTGGGGATCGAAGGGTGTCGCGGATTGGCCGGCGGGTGTCCGTGTCGGCGCGTTTTCGGCACGTGTGACAGCCGGTGATGAGTCGGCGACGCAGCGCGACGCCCGAACCCGCGCAACCCGCGAGTGCTGTGCCGCAGAGTCGAGTGAAGAACACGACCTGGCACGCACGAGAGTCCGCGAATCGCGTGCTCCACGCGGGCCGCGTGAAGCGATCCGTAAAATCGAATCGCTTTTTGACGTGAAATTGGAAACGCACGTTTCGCGCAGGTATAATTTGGTGAGTAGCCGATCGCGAGCCCTGAGTTCCTGAGGGAACCGGCGGCCGAGAGGCTCCTCCCAAGACGAAAATTCAAGGTCTTCCACTCGCTGCGGCACCCTTTGACCGCGCCAATACTAAATAGGGTGCCGCACGCCCTTTTTACGCAGCGTGCCGTCCCCCCGCCCGTGCAGACCCGAACCCGATCGGTGACACACGGCGCCTGGCCGCCGGTTATCCGGGTCCGGGGTGGCGAGAGGCTGCGGGCCATCGAATGCAGGTTTGGGGGGGGCAGAAGGGGCGGAGCGGCAGCACCCGGCTCGCCGAGATGGGCAGCACTGGGGCGGCTCAACAGCGGGTGCGGTTTCAGCGGGGGCGGCTCGGCGCCATACTTGCCTTCGGAGACCGGCTGGAGAGCCTGTCCCACAAACAGTAAAAGAGTAGAAACGGTAGACTCGACACTGGAATGAGGGAAGACCGGCTGGAAAGCCGGTCCCACACCAGAGGCCGGTCCCACACCAGAGGCCGGTCCCACACCAAAGGCCGGTCCCACACCAGAGGCCGGTCCCGCACCAGAGGCCGGTCCCAAATCAGAGGCCGGGTCTCACACTCCAGGCCGGTCTCACACGCAGACGGGCGGTCCCGTGCGGGGGGACAGCCCCGTGCGGGGGAACAGGCCCGTGCGGGGGACAACCCCGCACGGGGGCACAGTGCTGCTGGTGGTTACGGCTTCTGCGTCTCGTAGGCCCAGGCCAGCCATTCCAGGGCAAGGGCCAGGTCGGACGTCTCAACGGTCGGGCCGCCCCAAAAACGGAAGCCTGGAGGAGCATCGCGGTACGGGGCGCAGTCGTAAGCCACACCCTCCGATTCCAGGACACCGGTCACCTTTTTGCAGAACGCGGCCTGGTCCTCTTTGCTCAGCTTGCTGAACCAGCCGGCCGTCAGCTTCAGGCAGATGGAGGTGTTGCTGCGGGTGGCCGGATCCTCCGGCAGGAAGTCAATCCAGTCGTGCTTTGTGACGAAGTCCTCGACGGCCTTGAGGTTGGCCCGGCTGCGGGCGATCAGGGCGTCCAGGCCGGTCTTGCCGTTGATGGACAGGCTCTTGGACCAGTTCAGGGCGTCTATGTAGTCCTCCACGCAGATCATGGACGGCGTGTTGATGGTCGAGCCCTCAAACACCTCTTCGAGCAGCTTGCCGGCCTTGGTGAGCCGGAAGATTTTAGGCAGCGGCCAGGCCGGCTTGTAGCTTTCCAGCCGGGCGACGGCACGCGGCGACAGCACGATCATTCCATGGGCCGCCTCCCCGCCGAGGCATTTCTGCCAGGACCAGGTCACGACGTCCAGGCGATCCCAAGGCATGGGCATGGCGAAAACCGCGCTGGTCGCGTCGCAGAGGGTCAGGCCGCCGCGGTTGGCCGGCGGGGGCGACGACTCCGGCACTTTCACGCCGCTGGTGGTGCCGTTCCAGACGAAGATGACGTCGGTGTTCCAGTCCACGTCGGCCAGGTTGGGGAGTTTGCCGTAGTCTGCCCGGAGCACTTTCGCGTCGATCTTGAGTTGCTTGGTGATGTCCGTGACCCAGCCCTCGCTGAAGCTTTCCCATGCCAGCGCGGTCACGGGCCGCTCGCCCAAAAGGCTCCACATGGCACATTCGAACGCCCCCGTGTCGCTGCCGGCCAGAATGCCGATCCGGTAGTCCGCGGGGATGCGGGCCACCTCGCGGCTGAGGTCGATGGCCCGTTTCAGCCGGCCTTTGCCGAGTTTGGCGCGGTGCGACCGGCCGACCGGTGCATCGGAAAGCACCTGCACGCTCCACCCGGGCCGTTTGCAGGTCGGGCCGGAGCTGAAATTCGGAACGCGGGGCTTGGACGTAGGCTTTGGCATGATCGGGCTCCTTCCGGGACATCGCCCTGCGGCCGCACGGGCCGGGGGTCGACTCAGATGCCGGTCAACAAACCTGGAAAGCTAGCAGTTTTGCACGGGAACGCAAGCCGGCCCGGCGGACCAGCCGGTTGCGGTATCGGCACGGCGACGCATCAGAGGCTGGTCACGGGGCCGTAGGTTTCGGGGCGCCGGTCACGAATCAGGGGAAGTGCGTGTCGGAAGTCGCGTACTTCGTCGAGATTCACCTCGGTCACCAGGATATCCTCCTCTGCCCGCTTGGCCTCCGCCAGGATCTTGCCACGCGGGCTGCACACATAGCTGGTCCCGAAGAACTCGCCGATGCGCCACGGGTCTTCCCAGCCGGGCCGGTTCACTCCCACCGCGAAGCACTGGTTCATGACGGCCTGGGCGGGCAGTTCCAGCTTCCAGAACCCTTCACCCGGTCCGGCGACGCCCGCGGAGGGGTTGAAGACGATCTCGGCCCCGCAGAGCGCCAGCGAGCGGAAGCCCTCCGGGAAATGGCGGTCGTAGCAGAGGTAGACGCCGATCTTGCCGAAGCAGGTCTCGAAAACGGGGTAGCCCAAGCTACCTGGACGGAAGTAGAACTTTTCCCAGAATCCCGGGGCCATGTGCGGGATGTGAGCCTTTCGATAGGTGCCCAGGCACGTGCCGTCGACGTCGATCACGGCGGCGGAGTTGAAGTACGAACCCGCTCCGTCCGTCTCCGTGATCGGGCTGATGATGACCGTACGGTGCTGCTTGGCCTGATCGCACATGATCTGCGTGGTGATGCCCTCGGGAATGCGCTCGGCCAGTTCAAACCAGCGGGGATTCTGCTCGGCGCAGTAGTAGGGGCCGTTGAAGAGTTCCTGGAGGCAGATGATCTGGGCCCCCATGTGGGCGGCACGGGCGATGAGGTCCACGTGCTTGGCAACCATGGCCTTCTTCAGGTCAGCGGCCGGCTCGGCGGCCGAGCGGTCCAAAGCCGCCTGAATCAGCCCAATGTGCACGTTCCTGGACATGACGATGCGCCTTTCCGGGTCACCCTCGACGGGTAACCATGCTGTGGCCGGCACCTTCGGCAGTGTATCCCGGCCGCCCTGAAAGACAAGCCGCAGGCCGGCCGCTCGGTCGGCCGGTCAGCGCGTCTCTTGCAGGCAACGCTATCGGGCGGCGGCGAACCGTGCCGCCACGTCATCCCAGTTGACCAGTCCCCACCACGCCGTGAGGTAGTCACCGCGCCGGTTCTGGTAGTCCAGGTAGTACGCGTGCTCCCAGACGTCGGTGATCAGCAGCGTGACGGCGCCGACCATGTACGAATTCTGATGATTGAGGATGGCCAGGGTGTAGAGCCGCTTGAGCATGGGCGACCAGACGAGCGCGCCCCACCCGTTGCCCTCGACCGTAGCCGAGGCGGCCAGAATCTGCGTTTTGAGGCCGTCGACGGAGCCGAAGTCCGCCTTGATCTGATCCGCCAGAGCACCGCCGGGCTCCTTGGCCCCGCCCGGTTTCATATTCTCCCAGTAGATGGTGTGGTTGATGTGCCCGCTGCCGTGGAAGGCCAGGGCCCGCTCGATATTGGCGATGGCGGCGTCATCCTTCTTCGCCCGGGCGTCCGCGATGGCCACTTCCGCCACGTTGAGGCCCTTGACATAGGCAGCATGATGCTTGTCGTGGTGTAGTTTGAGGATGTCCTCGCTGATAGCCGGTGCGAGCGCGTCGTACGCGTACGGCAGCGGCGGCAGCGTGTGGGTGCCGGGCTCCGCGGATGCCGGCTTGGGCGTGGGTTCATCCGCGTTGGCAGCCGCCGTCCAGACGCCGGACGCGGCCAGGCCGCCCATCGCGGCAGCGGACCCGAGAAAATTGCGTCGCGTGATCATGAGTGGTTCTCCTTGTACCCGATGTCCAGAATGACTGCGCCGCCCGGGTCAGATACGGCTGATCTCTTCAGGGTGACGCCGCAGAAAGCTCTCGATATTGTCTGCGTACCGCTGCACGATCTGCTGGAGAAGTTCCGGGGTTTCCGGTTCGTCAGGCCGGTCGGTCAGCGGGCCGAGAATTTCAGCGCGGTATCGGAAATCGCGTTCGGCGGTGAGGAACACCTGAAGGATCGGCGCTCCGCACCGGAGGGCAATCTGCACCGGGCCCACCAGGAATTTGCGAGACTGTCCAAAGAACGTCACGTCCACGTGTTTCAGACGTGAGTCGCGCTCCCTATGAACGTCCAGGGAGCTGCCCAGAATGAAGTTGTTCTGGAAGCAGCGATAAATGTCTCGCGGAAACGCGCCGGAGTAGATGATTCGGACCTTCTCCAGTTCCGGGTAGCATCGTTCGTACATGGATTGAATGTAGCGGCGAAGAGCTCCTTCCCGGCTGTCGCGCACACCGGCCACCTTGTATCCAAGCAGCGCCAGCATCAGCCCGGTGATCTGCTGCGTGCCGTGGTGCGACAGCGACAGGTACACGCCCTTGCCCCGAGCAAGCGACTCATCCAGCAGCTCCCTGTTTTTCAGTTCCCAGCGGTGGATGGTTTTCTCAGGCGGCAACAGATCAAAAATCAGGTAGATGATCTTGTCGCATCGCACCCGCATGAACTGTCTTCGTCCCGCTGCGCGGATCTGACGATCGGTCAGCGC
>CAZBFW010000225.1:0-6656 GCA_964491135.1 uncultured Phycisphaeraceae bacterium
AGATGGAATCTCGTGACTGGAGTTCAGACGTGTGCTCTTCCGATCTTGAGAAGGACTCGATCGAACGCGGCCAGGTGCTGGCGGCACCGGGCACCATCACGCCGCACACCAAGTTCGAGGCGGAGGTGTACGTGCTGACGAAGGAGGAGGGCGGCCGTCACACGCCGTTCTTCAACGGGTATCGTCCGCAGTTCTACTTCCGGACCACGGACGTGACGGGCGGTCTGACGCTGATGGGCGGGGCCGAAATGTGCATGCCCGGCGACAACATCACGATGCAGGTGGAACTGGGCAAGGCGGTGGCCATGGAGCCGCAGGACCGGTTCGCCGTCCGCGAGGGCGGCCGCACCGTGGGGTCGGGCGTGATTGCGAAGGTGATCCAGTAGGCGCCAGGAGCGCTGAGCCGAAGGACGACGTACGATGGCCAAGGCCCAGAAGCGGGAATACGTGTGGCTGCAGTGCAAGGAATCCGGTGATCTGAACTACCGGACGACGGTGAACGTTCAGGGCGGGCTTCCGAAGCTGGAGCTGAGCAAGTACTGCAAGAGGTGCCGGAAGCGCACCGTACATAAGATCAAGCGCAAGGCCTAGGGCGGCGCCGGGGCTCGTGGCCGGCTGCGCGAGGCCCGTGGAGGAGCGTAGCTCAATTGGCAGAGCACCGGTTTCCAAAACCGGCGGTTGGGGGTTCAAATCCCTCCGCTCCTGTGGGAAGGACGAAACCGCAGCGTAGGAAGCCGGGGCCGGGTCGCGGATGGGGAAGGCGGGAGTGCCGGTCCGGTGGGTGATGGACAGGCGGCAGGCATGAGCAGTCAGCACGAATCGACCGGATTGCGATCGGGTGGGACGGCCACCGCGTCGGGAGCAGGGCTTCCGGGCGGCTCGGCGTCCAGGAAGGACCAGTCCAAGGTGACCGATAAACCGATAGATCGTCCTGTGGGGCCCGTCCCGTTGAGCGCCGAGCGGCGTTCGTTCTTTGAGATTTACAAGCGCGGCCAGGGCTACCACACCCGTGTGGGGACGGCCGTGGGCGGCGGCGTTCTGATTCTGGCGGGCGGCAACTTCCTGTACAACCAGTTGGACCTGTTCGAGACCCAGGCGGCCTGGACGCTGTGGGTGCAGGTGGGCATCCCGGCGGCCTTCGTGGTGATTCTGGGGCTGCTGCTGTACTGGCTGGCCGGAGTGAACCGCCGGACCTGCGACTTCATGATCGCCACCGAAGGCGAGATGAAGAAAGTGAGCTGGTCCAGCAAGAAGGAGCTGATCGGATCAACGAAGGTCGTGATCGTGTTTGCGCTGCTGATCGCGGCGCTGCTGTTCGTGACCGACCTGATGTTCATGACGATCTTCAGCCTTCTGAACGTGCTGCGGTTGCCTCCGCCGTTGCTCAAGATGATTGGGATTGGTGACTGATCATGGAAGAGACCAGCCAGCCGCTCGCCGCTCCGGGCATGAACTGGTATGTGCTTCGGGTGGCGTCCAACAAGGAGGAGCAGGTCCGCAGCGCGCTGGAGCGGAAGGTGAAGATCGAGGGGATCGAGGACCGGGTCGGTCGGATTCTCGTGCCCACGCTGAAAGAGCGGCGGATGCGGGGCGGCCAGGTCCGGATCATCGAGAAGAAGCTGTATCCCGGGTACGTGTTCGTGGAGATGGCGTGCGAGGAGGACGGATCGATCGCCGAAAACGTGTGGTTTCTGATCAAGGAGACCACGGGGGTCGGCGACTTCATCGGGTCCGACGGCAAGCCCACGCGGATGTCGGACCACGACGTGGTGGGGATGCTGGCGGCGTCGCAAAAGGCGGAGGACGAGCCGACCCTTTCCGGGCTGGACTTCAAGAAGGGCGACCCGGTGAAGATCACGGAAGGCAGCTTCGAGAACTACGAGGGTGAAGTGGAGGCGGTGGACACGAAGCGGGGCCTGGTGACGGTGGTGCTCACGATTTTCGGCCGTTCCACGCCCGTGGAGGTCGAATACTGGCAGGTGGAGAAGCTGGCGTAGGCTCCGTGCCGGCGGCGGCCGCGTTGGAGAAACAGGTGCAGGCGTGGCGAAGAAGAAGGAAGTAACGGCGGTCATCAAGCTGCAGGCACCGGGCGGGCAGGCGACGCCGGCCCCCCCGATCGGCCCGGCCCTGGGCCAGCACGGCGTGAACATCGGGCAGTTCGTGCAGCAGTTTAATGCGTCGACGAACGCGTTGAACGGCATGCGCGTGACGGTGGTGATCACGGTGTACGGGGACAAGTCCTTCACCTTTGAGGTGAAGAGCCCTCCGGCGGGCGTGCTGCTCAAGAGCGCGGCCGGGCTGGCGAAGGCGAGCGGTCTGGCGGGGCGTGAGACGGTGGCCACCGTGAACCGGTCGCAGGTCCGCGAGATTGCGGAGAGGAAGATCAACGATCTGAACGCCGGTTCGGTCGAAGCGGCGATGCGGATGATCGAGGGCACGGCCCGCTCCATGGGGATTGAGGTCAGCGGTTGAGTTTGGGCCGCCGTCGCCGAGGGGCGGCGCGGCCGGACCGGATGGCAGAACGGAGGTTCCGGATGCCGACCCGAAGCGTTCGGTATCGCAAGCAGGTGGAGATTCGCGGCCCGCGGATGCAGGCCCGGTCTTTGGAGGACGGGATCGCGGCGGTCAAGGCGATGGCCGGCGTGAAGAGCGACCGCACCTATAAGAACGGTCGCCGGCGCAAGGATCCCGACCAGACGGTGGAAATCTGTGTTCTGCTGGGCGTGGACACCAAGCAGGCGGACCAGATGATCCGGGGCTCCCTTTCCCTGCCGAAGGGGACGGGATCGACCAAGCGAGTGATTGCCTTTGCGGACAATGAGCTGGCCCAAAAGGCCCGTGCCGCCGGTGCGGTTGAGGCGGGCGGAGACGACCAGATCAAGCGGATTCAGGACGGCTGGATGGATTTTGACGTGGCGGTGGCTCACCCGTCGATGATGGGTCGGGTCGGCAAGCTCGGCAAGGTGCTGGGCCCGCAGGGCAAGATGCCTTCGCCCAAGGCGGGCACGGTCACCGCGGACGTGGAGACCGCGGTCCGCGAATACAGCGCCGGCAAGCTGGAGTACCGCACGGACAAGGGCGGCAACGTGCAGATGCCCGTCGGGAAGACCAGCTTTGCCGTCGATGACCTGAAGGTGAATATCGAGGCGGTGGTCTCGCACATTCAGCGGGCCAAACCGGCTTCGGCCAAGGGTCAGTTTCTCAAGAAAGTGTGCATCAAGGCGACGCGTACGCCCTCGATTCTCCTGAGCGTGGGCTGAGAGGACAAGTGCCGCCGGCGATGCGGCGGTTTCGGAAACGGCTATGAGCAAGCCTCTGAAGCAGATGATGACGGACGCCCTGCGGGATCGGTACGCGGGCGTGGACAGCGCCTGCGTGGTGGATCTGACGGGGCTGGACGTGGTGTCGACCGCGCGGTTCCGGCGAACCCTGCGTGGAAAATCCATCCACGTGGCCGTGGTCAAGAACAGCCTGGCCGCCCGTGCGTTCCAGGGAACGCCGCTGGAGGCGCTGGGTCGCTCGCTGGAGGGTCCCAGTGCGCTGGTGACCGGGGGCGATTCCATCAGTGAAGTGGCCAAGGCCCTGGTGGCCGCCGCGAAGGAGTACGCCGTCATCCGCCTGAAGCAGGCGATCGTGGAGGGTGACCCGAGCCTGATGACGGTGGAGGACGTCTCGCGGCTCAAGAGCCGCCTGGAGCTGATCGGGGAAGTGGCGATGCTGATTGCGTCGCCCGGTCGGCGGGTGGCCGGCTGCATCGCGGGGCCGCAGGCGAAGATCGCCGGCTGCGTGAAAGCCGTTGCGGATCGCGGCGAGAAGGAAGCGGCGTGACGTCGGGGGCGGACCGGCCGAACGGGCCGGCGCGGCGGGGAAAGAAAACGAGATTCACGGATTCGCGACGGACGGACTGGTTCCGCCTTCGGGCGGAATGAAATGGCGTCGACGGGACGCCGCCTATCCGACCGGCGGATCGAACAGAGGACAGCAGGAGTCAGGCAGAGATGGCAGACGCACCGGTGAAGGAAGTCAGCGCGAAGATCAGGGACCTGGCGGATGGAATCGTCGGGCTCACGGTGAAGGAGGCGCAGGAGCTGGTGGACTACCTCAAGGAAGTCCACGGGATCGAGCCTGCCGGTGGCGGCGCCATCATGATGGCCGGTCCGGCTGCGGGCGGAGGCGAGGCGGCGGCGGTCGAGGAGAAGGACACGTTTGACGTGATCCTGGCGGCGGCGGGCGACCAGAAGATCAAGGTGATCAAGGTTGTTCGTGCCCATACGGGTCTGGGCCTGAAGGAGGCCAAGGACCTGGTGGACGGCGCGCCGAAGCCGGTCAAGGAAGGGATTTCGAAGGCGGATGCCGAGGCGATCAAGAAGGAGCTGGAGGAAGTGGGCGCCGCCGTGGAGTTGAAGTAGCGTCGGGCTTGACGAGAGGGTGCGAGATTTCGAATCGCGCCGAGCAGCGTGCCGCAACGCCCGACCCGCGGATTCGCGGGAGGGCTGTGGGCGCGCGCCTATCCCTGGGAGGCGGGACCAACCGGACGAGCAGGGACGTCCGGTTGACACAGATGCCTCTCTATCGGGAAGTTCCCCGGGTATTCCTAGAGACTTGTTGACGCAGGGCCGCGGCTCGTGCCGAGGGAGGTTCGGGTCGCGCCATGCCAGCCAGGTGGATGTTGGACGGCGGAGCCGGTTCCGGACATTCCCGTCCGCGCGTGGGCGCGGGGATTCCGGGGTCTGGGGCCGGTCCGCTGCGGCTCGTGCCGTGAGGTGAGGTCGATGTTCAAGTTCGAGAACGTGCGGAACTTCGCCCGGGTCGGCGATGCCATGCCGGTCCCCAACCTGATCAACCTTCAGACGGAATCGTATGCCCGGTTCCTGCAGGCGGAGGCGGGGCCGCTGGAGCGGGCGTGCAGCGGGCTCGAGGCGCTGCTCCGGGAGGTGTTCCCCATCGAGAGCTACGACGGGAACCTGTCGCTCCACTACATCAGCTACGAGTTGAGCAAGCCGCGGTACACGCCGGACGAGTGTCGCCAGCTTCGACTCACGTACGGCATGCCGTTCCGCATCCGCGTGAGGCTGGTCCGCAAGGACAAGGACGAAATCCAGGAGGACCACATCTACCTGGGCGAGCTGCCGATCATGATCGGCGGCGGGGAGTTCATCATCAACGGGGCCGAGCGGGTGATCGTCTCCCAGCTCCACCGTTCGCCGGGCGTGGATTTCGTGAAGGAGCAGGCGGAAGGCGACCGGGCGCTGCACGCCTGCCGCATCATTCCCGAGCGGGGAAGCTGGATCGAGATCAACGTGACGAAGCAGGACGTGCTGGCGGTCCGGATCGACCAGTCCAGCAAGATCCCGGCCACCACGTTCGTGCGCGCCATGGCGGAACGCTACTCCTCCGATGAGTCGATCGTGGAGGAGTTTCACGAGACCAAGATGGTGCGTACGTCCGCCCTCAAGCCGGAGATGTACGCCGTCACGTCGATCATCAACGAGGAGACGGGCGAGGAGCTGGTCAAGGCGGGTTGCCAGATCGGCGACGCCCTGACGCAGATACAGAATTCGCAGATCAAGCAGGTGCGCGTGATCCCGAAGGTGAGCGACCCCCTCGTTCTCAACACGCTGGCGGAGGACGCGAGCCGATCGCACGAGGAGGCCCTGCTGAAGATCTACGCGAAGCTTCGGCCGGGCAACCCGCCGCAGATCGACAAGGCCCGCAAGCTCTTCGGCGAGAAGTTCTACGACGAGAACCGGTACCGGCTGGGCAAGGTGGGCCGGTTCCGTCTGAACCGCAAGCTGGGCACGGACACGCCCGACGAGGACATGATCCTGCACGTCGAGGACGTGGTGGAATGCCTGAAATATCTGATGCTGCTGCGCACGGGCGAAGCACAGTTTGAGGTGGACGACATCGACCATCTGGGCAACCGGCGGCTGCGCACGATCGACGAGCTGGCGGCGGACGAGCTGCGCAAGGGATTCCTGAAGCTGCGGCGCACCGTGCAGGAGCGGATGAGCCTGAAGGACCCGGAGCAGATCAGCCGGCTGGCCGAGCTGGTGAACAGCAAGCCCATCAGCTCCGCGATCGAGTTCTTCTTCGGCCGCAGCGAGCTGTCGCAGGTGGTGGACCAGACGAACCCGTTGTCGCAGCTCACGCATGAGCGGCGTCTGTCCGCCCTGGGACCCGGCGGGCTCAACCGCAAGCGGGCGGGCTTTGAGGTCCGCGACGTGCACATCAGCCACTACGGCCGCATCTGTCCGATCGAGACGCCGGAAGGCACGAACATCGGCCTCATCGCGTCGCTGGGGATCTACAGCCGCGTGGATGACTACGGCTTCCTCGTCACGCCCTACCGCAAGGTGGGTAAGGCAGGCCGGCTGGATCCGGACATCGTCTACCTGCGGGCGGATGAGGAGATGCGGCACGTCCTGGCCCCGCCGGAGGTGCTGGTGGCGGGCAACGGCCACGTGCAGGAGGGCCAGAGCGTGGCGCGCAGCAGCGGCGAGCTCAAGCAGGTGCCCTCCTCGGACATCGAGTACGTCGACATCTCGCCGAAGCAGACGGTGGGGGTGAGCGCGGCCCTCATCCCGTTCCTGGAGCACGACGACGCGAACCGGGCCCTGATGGGTTCCAACATGCAGCGGCAGGCCGTTCCGCTG
>CAZBFW010000226.1:0-6654 GCA_964491135.1 uncultured Phycisphaeraceae bacterium
ATAATGAGCGGTGACTGGAGTTCAGACGTGTGCTCTTCCGATCTTGCCGTTGGCGTCGTTGTCGGCACAAGTAGTACCGTCGCCGGTATAGGCACCGCCAATGGCTACGCATTCCGCGGCCGTCAACTCGATGCACTCGCAGAAGGAGCAGCAGGCGCCGAGAGTCGGTGCGGCCGGCTCCGTGATCTGCAGGGCGTCGATGGTCGGAGGACGCGTGCCGGCCGGGAATGCCGCCGCAAACTCGCGGAACCCGATGAAGAACGATCCCGGCGGGACCCCCGTAACCGTTCCGCTGGCCGTCAGCGCGTCGAACGACGCTGACCAGCTATCGTAATTGCGGGTCAGGGTCAGGGTGTGCCAGCCGGTGGTAATGTTGGCCTCGGGCACGTCGAACAGAACCTGACCGTCCGGACCGCCGTCGTTCTCGTTCACGAGCTGGAGGACCTGGAGGCCGACCGTGCCGTTATCCACGGTCTCAAACCGGTAGTACCGCCAGACCAGGCCGGTGTTGCCGTTCTGCCCGGTCTCCGCGAGCGGAAAGACGCTGTTGATCTGGTACAGGTTGCCCTCCGTTCCGAACCCGATACCCCAGCAATCGCCCTCCAGGAAGTTCGACCCGAGCCATGGCGTGCCGCTGGAGTCGAAGTACACCTGCACGCTGAGGCTGTAGGCGTAGCGAGCCTCGTCGCTGAAGACGCAGACGTTGCCGCCGCCGGACTCGTCCACGCAGGACGCGGCCAGGCCGCCGTCCGGCGAAGCGGGAATGGCGTACGGGTTGGCCCCACTGACCACTCCCGGATTGACGTAGCGCAAGTTGACGAACGTGCCGGTCCAGCCGGGGACCGGGTTGCCCGCGACGCCGCTGTTGAAGTTCTGATTCAACGGGGCTTGGGAGGGCACCGCGTTGGTGGCACCCGGCGTGGCCGGCAGATAGCCGAAGTCGCGCCCGTTGTTGTTCGTATCATACCCGTCGAACCATCGCTGGTACGAGGCGTATGCGGAGACCACGTCCAACGAGCCGATGCGGCCCCAGATTGCGCCTTCTGCCGGCGAGACCGCCACCACACCCTGGTATCCTTCGGTGATTACGGTGTCGACCACAACGCCGTTCTGATCCATGAGCTGCAGGGCCTCTCGTTCGTTCTCCCACAAATTGGTGGTTCCGACCACGAGGTCCACGTTGGCTACCAGGGCCGAGCCGATGACGTAGTAGTCACCTGCCGCCAGTATGGTACTGGCCGGAATGGTGTAGTCGGGGTTGTCATCCGCCGGTGGGGCGACCTCGTCCGATGCCCGCAGGACCCAGCCGGAGATGTCCACCGGATCCGGACCGGAGTTGTACAACTCGACGAACTCGGCATCCTGCCCGTACTCGTCCGTCAGAAGCTCATTGATCACCACACACTTGATCTCGCCCGTACCCACGCCCAAAACGAGCGAACGCCCGCTCGTCACGCCGTTGACGGTCTGGGTAGCGCTGATCTGCTGACCGGCGACCAGGGCCGGGGAGAGGTTATCGAACACAACGGAGGCAGCCCCCGCGGGGTTCTTCGTGCCGATGAGGTTGTCACCTTGGTAGAGCCGGACCGTGCTGGCCGTGGCGTTGGCCGAATTCATGACGCCGGCCACCGTGACCGAGGTCATTCCCTGGACAAGTGGCCCCTGTACCGTTGGAGGAACCGGGGCCTGCACGACCGTGGGGTAGGCCACGTCGCTGCTCTCGCTTGCCGTCGTGTACTGCGCGGACACCGAGTCTCCCAGTTGCAGCACGACGCTGGGCGTGATGTTGACCGTCGCTGATCCGCCCGCGACGCTACCGGCGGCACTGCCGTTGACCAGCAGCGTGACCTGGGTGGCGGTCAGATCGATATTGCTGACCTGGACCGCCGGCGCACTGCCAACGATCGGCTTTTCGACGGCCGGCAGCGCGAGAGTGCTCGTCCGCGCATCCTCTACGAGCAGCCAGAAGCCGACGGCCTTGGCGGTGTCGGCAAAGGCCACGTTCGGTCGGTACGGGGCCACGACGTTGTCGGTGGCATTTGTGACCCACTCCCACTGGATGCGATTGGAGCTTGTTCCATCATAGCTGGCGACCGTGGACAACGCACTGCTGCGGGTCACCGTGGCCGTGCTCTGTCCGCGGAAGTTGGGGAACGGATTCGCCGATTCCGCATCACTGATCACGACCTCGTTGTCGCTCACATCGATCAGATAGACATGATCGATGAACACGTCGTATGGCCCGGCCTGCGGATCCGACACGTCGATGCTCATGAACACGGCGTCTATGTTGTAGAGCCCGCCGTCCGGCTGAAGCTGGCCGTTGCCCCCCGCGAAGTCAATGACGGGCTCCGCGCCCGGGATCAGCGAGAACTCCACATTTTGCCAGACTGCGTTCTGCCGGAAGATGGGCTTGCCCTGCGGGGCGCCGTTCACATCGGAGGCGGCGCCGACGAATTCGTAGTCCGCCGGGGCAGCGCCGAGGTTGCCGTCCTCGTCCAGCGACAGGGTGAACGTGAACACCGCCGGCGGGTTCACTTTCACCTCAAGCGAGTACCCGCTCGTGCCGGAGGGGTTGGTCTGGCGGGCCCGCACCCGGTCGCCCACGGCCAGGGCGGGCACGGTGATGTCCACGTACAGGGCGCCCCCCGGGTTCAAGTCGTACGTCTCGTCCGCCGTGAAGGGGTCTTCGTTGTTTTCGTCAGACCGGTCGATTTCCAGTCTCACCTGTGTCGCCGAGGAGAGCACGTTCTTCACCCGCACCGAGGTATCCATTGCGATCACGGGCGTGCTGATGCTGGGCGGATACGCCGGGTCTACCACTGGGGCGTCGAAGACGATGTTGTCCACCAGCACTTCGACGTATTGCGACGTGGTGTCTGTGGGATCCACGGTGATCACCAGCCCGGCGAGCACACCGCGGTTTACGCCGTCGCCCACGCCGGTGGCGTCCAGCACGCCATCGCCGCCCTCGGCCGTCCAGCCGATGACCCGTCCGGCCGTCTGGAGCGCGTCCAGGTCAAAGGTGAGATCCACCCAGCCACCGTCACCGCTGCTGGTCGGGCCGTTGAAATATGTGGCGGGTACGGGAATCGGGTTGGCCGTATCTGCACCCGTCACCGACGTCACGCCCACGAACTCCAGTGCCCCGGGATCACCGTCGCGGAAACCCTGTGGGATGTTCTTGCCGGTTTCCCGGATGAGCAGGGCCACACCGATCCTCTGTGTGTATAACAGCTCCGGGAACTCACTGGTAACATATGGGAAGTTGAGCTTGAGCGAGATCACGCCGTCCAGGTGAAGGGCCGGATCGCCCAGGATTGGTGACTGGTACGTCTCCACCAGCACCCAGCGGGTGGTGTCACTCGGGGTCTGCCACTGGAATCGGATGTCCAGGCTCTGCACCGATCCGCCGGCCCCGTAGAATCCGTCGCCCGTGAAATCCGCGACAAAGGACTCCTCGCTGGAGGGCAGCGGTGTTTCGGAAGTGTCGGCGAGCACGTTGGCGGCCGTCACGTCCGCCTCCCGCGGATCCTGAAACATCACCACGTACAGATCGCCGAGGGACACGGGTTGAACCGCCAGCGCTTGGCCCTCGCGGTTCGTCTCAAATCCGGTGATCGTCTCAGAGAACTGTGCCAGGACGGTTACGGGAAGCAATGCGACCCCGCACGCCGCCCACATCAGTAGTCGGTTTCTCGGTACCACTTTCTTGACCTCCTGTACTCGTGTGACTTCGCGCCGCGCAGACGCACACCCGCATCTCTCGTGATGCCGGTGCTGAACACCTCACGTTGCATAGTGGACGTGATACTTCTTTCCCGCTGCAGACCAAACCCTCCGTCGCTCACGATTGGGCAATTGATTGCCTACGGAACGTAGTTCTCCTCGTACTTGATTCCGAAATGGTACAACAGCCCCTTGGCCGTATAGGGGATCCCTGCGAGGCCCTGCCCCCCGGCTGACGTGGGCTTCACGTCGCTTTCCTTGAACCCGAAGTTGACGGGCACCGCTTCCACATGACCGTCCGCGAATGCGATGTGCGTGCTTCCTTGTCGCACGCTGGTCAACTGACCGTCGATCCACGCCAGACGTCTGCCGAACGGCGGATGTCGCGCCACGACGTAGTCGGTCCCGAAGTTGAAATTGCCCTCGATGTGCTCGCCCAGCATCCCGATCCCATTCGGATGCTCCTCGACAAACAGAGGAATATTCGCCAGGTTCCGCTTGGCGCGGTTGACTTCCTTCGGACCGGACCGGGACCCACCCGGAAGCGTGATCTTCTCGACCGGAATCTGCATCGGGTCGGCCAGGCCGAGGTTGGAGAACATGGCGTAGCTGAACTTGCCGTTGCCTCCGCCGCCCAGCATCTTGCTCCCGGTATGCGTTCCAGCCTTGTCCTCGGGACAGAGATAGACCTTCTCATCTTTGATGTACGGCCAGAGCTTTCCGAAGCGCGGTGCCGCGGCCAGCCCTTTCGGGTTGCCGGTTTGCGGGTCGTTAGGGTCGCCCCACGTGATCCCGGGCCCGCCGTAGTGGTCACCCACTCCCAGCCAATCCATTCCGCCGTTCCCATTCAGCCCCGCGCCGACGAAGTTCGTCAGTGTCGGCGGAAATCGCCCGAACTCCGTGTAGTAGCAGAAGCTCCCTCGCGAAACCTCCCGCATCCGCGCCTGGTCGAGCAGGGCCTTCGCCTGCGCGCGGGCCTTGGCCAGCGAGGGTAGCAGAATCGCCAACAGCAACGCGATAATCGACACCACCACGAGCAGCTCGATCAGCGTGAACCCGCGGGGAGCGCAGCCCAACCTTCTAGACATTTTCGTCCGTCTCCCGATTCGCATACCAGGACTTGCCCGCCCCGACCTGCAGCCCCAGCCCTCGGGCTGCACAATCAGGCGTCGTTATCGGTTAGTCTAACAGACGCGCGGGGCAGTAACAACCAATTACATATAAGACCACCCCCTTATTTTGCTCGATCTTGCTCGGTGCCGAGACTCGGTGCGGGAGCTAGGCTCGATCCAATGGTCGGCCCCCCCCAAACGCACCGCAGGCCTGCGCGGGCCGTTGGGTTGAATGCGGCAAAGGCAAGACGGTAGAATCGGGTGGACGGACGGGTCGATCGGACCGGTTGCTCCGTCCCCGAGCGCGCTTCCTGTCCGCCCGGAAGCACCCGGCGCTGGGATTGCGGCCGCATCATGGACCCCTGCTGGAAGGTGGAAAGAACCTCATGTCGTGCAAAACTCCGTTTGGACGTTTCGTGATCTGCCTGGTGTGCCTGACCGCGTGGGCCGTGCCCCGCCTGGCAGCCCGCGACATTCAACCCCTGGTTCAGGACTCGCTTACGCAGGCAACGCTGATCCCGGATGACGACGGCCGGGTCGTCTTGCCGCCCGGCGTCGTGCTGGACCGGGCGGCGTGGGAAGATGGTCTGGCCCGAATCGACCTGACTGTGCCTTCTGAAATGACGGGTTGGATCCTTCACCCCGCAGAGGCGGAACGGCTTCAGGAGCTTCTGAGCGCCGGGCTGTGGGAAGACCCGGACTTCCGCGGACTACTCATTCGAGTGCGAATCGGGCCGGACGGCGATTATCTGCCGCTCGAGACATACCTCCCGGCCATGCCCGTCCCGACGCTGGACGCTGAGCCGGTGGACGTCACGGCAGCGCCGCTTGCCGACAAGTCCGCAGCACCGGGTCGAGACCTCGCGTTGCGTTCGCCAGAATTGGGGCAGCAGCCGACCGGTGCGCTGAGCGGAGTCACCGTCTTCGCGGCGGCCGGACACGGGTGGACGGCTGGCTCGTCCACTTGGTACTTGCAGCGTCCATTGCTGCTGAACATGATCGAAGACTACGGCAACCTGGAGCAGCTAAACTATTTTGTTCAATACCTTTACAACGCAGGAGCCACCGTTGTCCCATCCCGACCCGTCGGATACCAGAACATTGAAGTGGTAATTGATAACGACGATCCGGAGGTTACGTTCACCGGCGCCTGGACCGACAGCGCGGGAAGCCCGTACTACCAGGGCCAGCGTACGATCAGCGGCGTGCACTATCGGTTTTCCGCAGCTTCCGCGACGGAGTCGGCCACCGCTCGCTATACGCCCAATCTGCCGGCGGCGGACTACTACCCCGTCTACACCTGGGTCCTCAGCAGCAACAACCGGACGCCGCAGAAGTATCGCATTGTTCACGCCGGTGGAACCACGGAAATGGTCGTGGACCACCGGATGGTCGGCAAAGGTTGGGTTTGGCTGGGCAACTACTACTTCCTGGCCGGCACCGGCGGGTATGTGGAGATCAGCAACGAGTCGGCGGCTGGCGGCAACGTGATTGCCGACGCCATCCGGTTCGGCAACGGAACCGGCGACGTCGTGGGCGCCGGGCCCGGCACCGTCAGCGGGTACCTGCGAGAAGAGGAAGGCCAGCGGTACTGGGCGGAGAGCGAGACGGGCATCAACGCGGTGGGAATGAGTTCCAGCATCTACGACTGCTGCTCGTCCGACGGCGACGACAACGTCGGGGCGTTCGCCCGCTGGGCGCGGGAGATGAACGAAACGGCCACCAACAACGACCGCTGGCGGCGGGTGTACCTGGAGTTCCACTCGAACGCCTCCAGCGGTGGGGCAAAGGGCACCGTGGCCCTGATCACCAC
>CAZBFW010000227.1:0-6654 GCA_964491135.1 uncultured Phycisphaeraceae bacterium
CCAGGTAGTAATCGCCGGCGTTCCGGTCGGCGTTGGCGAGCAGGCCGGCCTCCACGCGAACGAGCAGGTCGTTGCCGCGATCTTGGAGACGGTCAGTCACGTCGATCCGCAACGGGCGGAACGCGTTGTGGTGCTCGCCGACGTGTTGCCCGTTCAGAAAGACGTGGGCGTCCAGATCGAGTCCGTCGAAGACCAGCCACCGCCGCCCGGCCGGCAGATCGCGCGGAAGGTCGAATCGCCGTCGATAGAACCAGTACTGCTGTTCCACCCACTGGGCGGCCAGCGTGTTGCAGCCGGCGTAGACATCGTCGATCCATCCCGCCCGCATCAGGTCCAGGTACACGGATCCCGGCACTCGCGCCTCCACCCACGGGAAGTTCTCCAACCCCGCGGGGATGGCCCGCACGTGCGTCATCTCCCCGTACCCGTCAAAGCCGCAGAGCGACCATTGGCCGGAGAGGTCGATCAGGCATGGTTTGCCGCTCATGGTCGAACATCGTGCGAGCGAGGCGCGCAGTCGTCAAGAAGGCGTGATGCACTCACGTTTTCGGTTCGCGATTGCCTGCCTTATCACGACCCGCCCTTGCCCGTACAATCCAAGCTGGATGAGGAGAACGCGTCGTCCGAGGCTGACGCCGTCGGAACGCAGGACCCGCATGTAAGGAACGGATCTATGATTCGGCGCAAGTCTGCCGTGCAACGGTGTGTTCTGGGTCACGCAATCCTCTCTCTTCCGGTCCTGGCGCTGGCGGGATGCTCGCAAACGGCGGGGCCGGCCGAGACAGGCCTCGAACCACGCCCAGCCGCGGTGATCCCCGCAGACATGACGTTCGACACGCAAGCGTCGGTGAAGGAGTGGTCGTTCAGCAACGGGCCGGAGTGGCCGGGGGCCGCAGGGTCGCTGGCGTGGGCGGCGGACGTCGGGTACGCCGGGGCCGGGGCGCTGGAGCTGCGTTACGATTTCCGCAACGGCGGGCAGTACGTGGCGGCCATCGTGCCGTTGCCGGCGGAACCGCCGGTGCAGGCCGTGCGGTTCCGGGTCAAGAAACCCGCGGGCAACCTGTTGATCGTCCGGGCGAAGGACCAGGACAACGAGACATTCCAGAAGAATGTGTCGTATCACTACCCGGACTGGCAGCAGGTCGAGATCCGGCTGGATCAGTGGGAGTATTCGTGGGGCGGCGACGGCACGTTCCGCGGTCCGCCGCGGGACTTCCACATTCTGGTGGAGAACGACGGGGGCGACCGGGCGGGCTCCATCTGGGTCGACGACGTGCAGTGGGTCCATACGCTGGACATCGAGGACGGCATGGCCCGCACCACGTACGTCGAGTCGGAGTTTCAGGAGCCGGACCCGTGGGGGTACTCCGGGGCGAAGGGCGGCGGATTCCAGGCGGGCGCCTGGTCGTACGTGCTGACCGAGGCGTCCGGGCAAAGCGCCCTGCCCTATGAACAGGGTATCCTGGGCAAGCCGACCGCCCTGCGACTGACCGTGGACAGCGACGGCTCCGGGCACGAGTTGCTGGCCCGGCTCGGCTCGCACTTCCAGCTTTTCGAACGATCGCTGGGGACGCTGGACCAAACCGGCACGATGACGTTTGAAGTGCCGATGGGCGACCTGACCACCTGGCGGCACTTCGGCGGCGAGGACGACGGGATCGTGCGCTACCCCCTCCGGCTGTCCGCGCTGATCCTGAGCCGCAAGGGCGAAACGGAGCGCGGCACGATCCGCGCGCTGAAGCTCGAGTTCACCACGGACTACGAGCGGGCCGGCGAAACGGTCAGCATGGTGCCCAGCGTACAGCGAAACGCGGACGGCAAGGCGGAGTTCCGCGTGGTCCTGCGCAGCCTGGCCGACGCGCCGCTGGCCGGTGAGTTCCATACGACCGTTCCATCCCGCACGTCCGCCACCCCCGCAACGACATCCACGCCGCTGACCCTGCCGCCGGCGGGGCGCCGCGTGACGCAGCGGGTGGTTGTGCCCTGGCAGCCGGGATGCGTGGAGGGCCGCTTCCAGTTCACGTCTGCCGGTCTGACAACGCCGGAAGCGAGCATCACCATCGCGGAGCCGCCGGAGGGCGAGCCCGACCGGTCGCTCGATCCGGCCAGCCGCATGGGCGTGGGCATGTATCTCTACCGTTTCCACGGGAATCCCGAGGGGAAAGAATGGATGACCCGCATGTGTGACCTGGCGGCCCGGGCCGGCGTGAAGTGGACGCGGGAGGAGTTCCACTGGAACTGGATCGAGCCGGTGCAGGGCCAGCAGAATTTCGAGTTCTTCGACCAACTGGTCGAGACGGCCGCAGAACACGGCATCAGCGTCTATGCCCTGTGCTGCTATTACACCGAGTGGACGGGCCCGCCCATGACGGACGAGTTCATCGAGCCGTACTGCGCGTACCTTCAGTCGCTCGTGAAGCGCTACGGCCACCGCATCAAGCACTGGGAGATCTGGAACGAGCCGAACATCTTTTTCTGGCCGGGGCCGAAGGACCTGTACGCGCGGCTGTTGACGCGGGCGTACGAGGCGATCAAGGCGGTGGACCCGGAGGCGCAGGTCCTGGGCTGTTCGACGGCGGGCATCGACACGGGGTTCATCCAGATGGTGCTGGACCACGGCAGTCCGTTCGACGCCCTGACCATTCATCCGTACCGGAGCCACTTGGACCCGAAGAAGTTCATGCAGGAGCTGCGCGACGTGCAGAAGCAGGTGGGCGGGCGCGACGTGTGGATCACGGAAATGGGCTGGCCGTCGCATATCGGAGGATTGAGCGAGCGGGACCAGGCGAACCACGTGTCGCGCACGTACGTGTCCGCCCTGGCCTCCGGGGCGGCGCGCAGCGTGGCGTGGTACGACTTCCGCGAGGACGGGTGGGACCCGTACTACAACGAGCACCACTTCGGCCTGGTGCGCAACGACCTGACGCCCAAGATCGGCTATCGGGCGCTGGCGACGGTGGGCCGGCTGATCGGCTCGGCGGCGTTCGAGCGGGAGCTGTCCCTGGGCGATGACCTGCTTGCGTTTCTCTTCCGGCGCGGCGATCAGCGGATTGCGGTGTTGTGGTCGACGGCACCGACGCAGTTGGTGCGACTCAACGTGTCCGGCGAGGGTGTTGAGGTGTTCGACATGATCGGCCTGCCGGCGCGATGTGTGCCACAGGGCTCAAGCCGTGTTCTGCTGCTGGAGCGGAACGAGCCGGTATTCCTCATCGGCAAAGACGGGATGGACATCTCTCGCGGAGCGCCGCCGGCGCGGGTGACGCTGCCCCGCGCGTCCGCGCATCCCGGCGAGTCCGTCGAGGTCCGTCTGGAAACCGGCCCGGACGCGGAGATGACGGCCGCGCTGCCGCCGTTGGGGTGGGGCAAGTCCACGAAGTTTGTGGACCGCGTCGCCGTGGTTGACGTTCCCGCGCACGCCACACCCGGTAAGCATGCGCTGGTGATCTTGCTGCACGTGGGCGGTGAAACATTCCGGCTTCCCGTTGAGGTGACGGTGGTGCCGGCGTTGCTGCGCCGCTGAGATGATCGGCCCATGACCGCAACTCGCCGAATGCGTCTGACGCGGGGAACCGCCGCCGTGGTGTATCTGGCCATCGCGGTGCCGGTGTGCGTGTTCTTCGTATGGAACGACGACGTAAACTCGATGGAGGGCATCATCGCCCTGGGCGCCCGGCACATGCTCGAAACGGGCGAGTGGGTCGTGCCGAAGCTCTACGGCGAGGTCTATGCGTTCAAACCGGCCCTGGCCTACTGGCTGGCCGCGATCCCGGAGGCCCTGCTGGGGTACCAGACGGAGTTGTCGCTGCGTCTGCCCACGGCATTGTGCGGCCTGACGCTGGGACTGGCCCTTTGCCTGGGCATGGGCACGTGGGTGGCGCCGCGATGCGGGTTGTGGTGCGCGCTGGCCGCCACGACGTCAGTGCTGTTCATCGAGCAGGTGCGGGCTGCCACGTTTGACGTGCCGCTGACGCTCGGCACGGGGCTGGCCGTACTCGCCGCGTGCAGGAACCTGGCACTCGAGAAGCCGAGTTGGGGATGGTGGCTGCTGGGGTATGCCGGACTGAGCTTCGGCTTTCTGGCCAAGGGTGTGCCGGCCATCGCCATCTACGGGCCCGGGTTGGTGGTGGCCGGTCTGGTTCTGGGCCGTTCTCGAGTCTTGTTGCGCCCGTCGCACCTGGCAGGGGTCGGGCTGTTCACCGCAATCGTGTTGGTGTACGTGTACCTGGCGTACCGGGCCGAGGGGCGGGCCGCCTTCGTCGATCCGCTGACGGAACTGGCGTTTCGCTCACATGGGTGGGGCCTGCTCGGGGTCGTCGAAAGGGTGGTCCGGCCCGTGGTGATCTTCGTGGCGTTCCTGCCGTTTTCGCTGATTCTGCCGGTTGAGCGGTGGGTTCCGGGCCGCCGCGAGTGGCCGGCGCCCGCGGCGCGAATCGGCCGTGCGGCCTGGGCGTTTCTGCTGACGGGCGTGTGCGTCTTCCTGCTCGTTTCCGACTGCGAAACCCGGTATTACCTCCCCCTTGTCGTGCCGATGGCCATGCTCTGCGGACTGGCTGCGGAGGCCCTTTCCGCCCGCTCGTCTTCAGCGCCGGCAGCGGGGTCGTCCGCGCCGGATTCACGACAGGCACGCGACCGCCGCCTGCGATGGCTGGCGGGGCCGGGTGTGCCGGCGGTCCTGCTGGGGATCGCGCTGGTCTACTGGGGGGTGTACGCGGGCGTGGTCCAGCCCCGGCGAATCGCCAAGCGGTCCGAGCGGCGGGTGGCCGAGGCGTTTGCCCCGCATCTGCCCGAGTCGGCAACGGTGTATCTCGACGCCGGCGACAGCGGCTCCTCGCTGTGTTACTACCTCAACCGCCCGGTCCGTGCCTGGAATCTCTCTGACGACTCGCCCTCCGCACCGAGCTACTTCATTCTCAGTGACGATCAGGCCGCTTCGACGCAGAGACGGTCCGACACGCACTGCACGCCGGTGGCCCGCGTGCGGGGGCCCCACCGGAGCGTATACCATCTGGTTCTGCTGCAGCGGAACACGTCGCCGGTTTCCACCGGACCCGCCACGGACGCCGCGCAGGCAACCCCGGCTCCGCGCAACCACGAAGGAAATGAGGCCGAAGCCGCCGGGACACCGGGACGGAAGGACCGGTAACCGAGCGAGTCGGATCCGTCGTGAACGCCATTCTTGCCTCCGTTGTAATCGCGGACCGCGACAGGTACACTCGATCTCAAGAACGAACAGGACGAGCGGACTCGCCCGTGATTGGAATTCACGGAGCGAAGTTGTCGAAAGACGCGACGCAGCGACCGGCCAGAGAGCATTCATGAGCCAATCCGGAGCGCACACTCACGACTCCTCCGCGGCCGATCCCGCGCAAGCCCCCCTGACCGCGCCGATCGATCATCCCCGTCGATGGCGACAATGGCTCCCCCGGCCGGAATCCACCCTCTTGCTGCTGGCGCTCGTCTGGACTGTTGCCGCGAAGCTTCTGGTCGTCCTGCGGCAGGATCCGGTCAACGCCTTGTCCGCATGGGGCGACGTGGCGATGCCGGACGTGGCATTCACTGCCGGACTGGCTGGGCTGTTCGCGCTTGCCTACCGTTACCGCCCGCGCCCGTGGGTGGCGCGTTTGGCCCTCCTCGTCGCCAGTCTGGTTCTTGCCTGGGCCATGCTGAATGCGGCCTGGTTATTGGCGACCGAAGTCCAGTTGCAGCCGGGCATCCTGGCCGTGCTGCTCCGCGACCCGGTCCAGTTCTGGCCCGTCGTGGAGACGCACCTGCGGCAGCGTCTGATCTACGCGATACCGATCGGCCTGACGGGCGTCGTGGCGGTTCTATGGTTCGTGCTGCGAATGGTCCGCCCCGTGCCCATTGTTTTGAGGCCGCGCCGATACGCGATCCGGGCTGCCGCATGGATCTCCCTGGCGATACTCGCGTATCCGATGGACTGGCTGTGCCATCGCGTCTCCGGCCTGGGCTTTGCCGGCGAAGTGCTCGGGTTCAGCAGCCACGTGTACGCCCTCCGCGTGGCGCTGCCGCGGAACAACGGGGCCGACGCGCCCCAGGCCCCCGCCCGTTCCTTGCCACGCGCCGGTGAACGAGAGATCGGGCTGCCCGACGGCCCGCTCGCGGAGTTGCCGAATATCGTCATCGTCCTGCTGGAAAGCCTCTCGCACCAGATCACAACGTTGGGGGATCCGCAGGCAGGCACCACTCCGGCACTGGCAGCGCTGGCGAGCGAAGGCACGCAGTTTGTCTGCACTCGCGTGCCCATTTCCCAGACGACCAAGGCTTACTGGTCCACCTTGACCGGATCGCTCCCCGACGCATGGGGCGACTTCGTGGAGGCCGTGCCCGTCGACCGCCCGTACGAAAGCCTGGCCTCCATTCTGCGGCGAGCCGGCTACCGCAGCGGCTTCTTCGAGGTGTCGCGGGGAACGTTCGAGTGCGCGCCCGGCCTGTTCGCCAACCTGGGCTTTGACTGGGCCTGGTTTCGCGAGAACCTTCAGGATCCTTCGGCCCACCTGGGCTACCTGGGCGGTGACGATCTGCGGACGATCGACCCGATGTTCGCCTGGATCGACCAGGGCCCCAGGCCGTTCCTGGCCGTCATGATCACCACCGTGGCCCATGATCCGTACGAATTGCCCGCCTGGTTCTCCG
>CAZBFW010000228.1:0-6650 GCA_964491135.1 uncultured Phycisphaeraceae bacterium
ATAATGAGCGGTGACTGGAGTTCAGACGTGTGCTCTTCCGATCTCTCGTCGAGCTGCTGCTTGTCCTTGAACGTGTCCATGCAGGCCCAGAACCCGTCATGTTTGTAGGCCATCAGCCGGCCCTGGGCGATCAGTCGCTGGAACGGCTGGATGACCAGCTCGTCTCCCTTCTCCATGTGGTTGAATATCTCGGACGAGAGCACAAAGTACCCGCCGTTGATCCACATGTCGGAGTGCTCCACGTCGACGATGCTGCGAACGTGACCGTCGCCCTCCGTCTTGACCACGTGGAAGCTCTGGGTGGGGCGCACGGCCATGAACAGGCCGACCGGGCGATGCGCGTGGAAAAACTCGATCAGCTTCGGCAGCGGCAGGTCCGTCACGTTGTCGGCATAGTTCGCGAGAAAGGCCTCTTCACCCTGCAGGTACGACCGGACCGCCATGAGCCGCTGGCCGATGTTTGCCTGCGTGCCGGTATCGACGAAGGTGATCCGCCAATCGCTGATGTCGCTGTTGGCCAGGTCCACCTGGCGGCCGCCCTGGCTGAGGGTGAAGTCGTTGGAAAGGCACTCGTCGTAGTTCAGGAAGTACTGCTTGATGGCATCCGCCCGGTAGCCCAGGCACAAAATGAAATCCTTGTGGCCGAAGTGGGCGTAGTATTTCATCACGTGCCAGAGGATGGGCCGGTATCCCACGGGCACCATGGGCTTGGGAATGGCCTCGGAGTAATCCCGCAACCGAGTCCCGAATCCTCCGCAGAACAGCACGACCTTCATGACATCCGCCTCCAACTGACCCGCCGCCGACGGCCCTTTGTACCCGACGGCGGCCGTTTCAGGAATAGACCGCCGTCTTGGGGATGGGCACCACGAACTTTCCTCCCCACTCGCGGATGTAGGCCAACTGGTTCATGATCTCCTCACGGAGGTTCCACGGCAGAATCAGCACGTAGTCCGGCCGGGTCTCGGCGATCCGATCCGGGTGATAGATGGGCACGTGGGTTCCCGGCAGGAACCGCCCCTGTTTGTACGGATTGCGGTCCACCGTGTACTCGAGAAAGTCCGTCCGGATGCCGCAGTAGTTCAGCAGCGTGTTGCCCTTGCCGGGTGCTCCGTACCCGGCGATGCGGCGGCCGTCGCGCCGGGCCCGGATGAGGAAATCGAGCAGCGTGCGCTTGGTTTCCTTGGCCTGCTCCGAGAACGTGCTGTAGTAGTCCATGCGATTGACGCCCCGGGCCATTTCGTCGTTTCGGACGGCCTGGAGACGGTCGCTCGCGACATGAACCGGGCAGGCTTCGTGGCAGGCATAGATGCGCAGGGATCCGCCGTGCGTCGGCAGCTCTTCCACGTCAAACAGCCGCAGTCCGTGCCGGGCAAATATCGTCTCCGCGGTCATCAGCGAGAAATACGAGAAGTGCTCGTGATAGATCGTGTCGAGCTGATTGCCCTCGACCAGCCGCACCAGGTGAGGGAACTCCAGGGTGATCACGCCGTTCGGCTTGAGCACCACGGGCATCCCGCCCACGAAATCGTTGAGGTCCGGCACCTGCGCCAGAACGTTGTTCCCGATGATCAGGTCGGCCTGCACGCCCTCTGCCGCCAGCGCGTCGGCGGTGTTCCGGCCAAAAAAGGCCACGCGGGTCGGCACGCCCTTTTTCACCGCCGCCGCCGCCACGTTTGCGGCCGGCTCGATCCCCAGGGCGGGGATGCCTTTGGCCACGAAGTACTGCAGCAGGTACCCGTCATTGCTGGCCAGCTCGATGACCCGGCTGGCCGCGTCCAAGGCGAGCCGCTCCGTGATCATGTCGACGTACCGGCTGACGTGTCGAAGCCAACTGTCCGAATAGGACGAGAAGTAGGCGTACTCGGTGAAGATATCCGCGGGCTTCACGTACTCCTCGAGCTGCACCAAAAAGCAGCGTTCGCAGACCCGCACGTGCAGCGGATAGAACGGCTCCATCTGGTTGAGCTGCTCGGCCGTCCGAAAGCTCTCGCAGAGCGGCGACATCCCCAGGTCCACGAACGTGTGGCGCAGGGGGGCGTCGCAACAGCGGCATCGCGCCTGAGCCGGCGGTGCGCTTCGGGTTGCGACGTCCATCTCTTGATCGGCGTTCAATCAGGTCCCTCCGTCTGCCTCGCACGCGCCGACTCGGGGTCGACGACGGCGAGCCGGCGTTACGCACACCATAGCTCGGCCTCCACGTCGAGGTCACGCAGCCGTGCGCGAATTTCGTCCTGGTAGATTTCGTTCATGACCACGACGAGCGTGGGTTGGTAGTTGCGCAGAAACGCGGGGTCCACGATCTGCTGGGCCGTGCCGGCCAGATACGTGCCGTGCTTGCGGGGGTTGATGTCCACGACGTACGGAATCTGCGCCCCGATATGCAGCGCGTTAAACAGCCCGATCGTACGGGCCCCGGCGCCCCAGGCTACGGCCCGGGCCCCGGTTCGTTCGAGGGTCTCCAGCCGCTCCTCCCACCGGCTCCGACAGTCGTCGAACCGTTGGGTGAACGAGGTGACGGACGCGGTCAGGTCATTGAGGTCCGGGGCTTGCGCCCCACCGGCCATGGACCAGGCCGCGGGCCGGGCCTCCACCTCCAGGAACTGGCCGCCGAAGCACTCCCGGAGGTGCAGGATCTCGAATCCGCAACCCCGAAAGATGGCCGCGAGCGACTCGGCGCTGAAGTACAGGCAGTGCTCATAAATGATGGACCAGACGTGGAGATCGCGCAAGATGATGCGGGCGTTCGGCACGTCGAAGTACACGACCGTCTGCGTGCGGTCTCCCACGCCGGCGCGCAGGTCGGCCAGAAACGTGCGCGGGGTCGGCACGTGCTCGAACACCTGGCGACAGCAGATCAGGTCCGGGGCGTACCGGGCGTAGGCGGGGGAGTAGTAGTCGCGAATGAACTGAACGCATCCGCCCGGGTCGTCTTCGGCGTCGCACGTGGGGTCGAAACCAAACCCGCGGTTGTCGCCCGCCTCGCACAGCAGCCGCAGAAAATCCCCCTTGCCGCAGCCGATTTCGACGACGGTCTTGCCTCGCAGCGAGTACCGGTCGATCAGTCGTTCGGCCGTGTCGCGGGCGAACTGCCGGTATCGCGGCGAGAAGAAAAGCGAGTTGTCGTACTGGCCCGCATATTCCAGCCGGGCCGGGTCGAACGCCTGGTTGAAGATCAGTCCGCAGCCGCTGCAGAAGACCAGGTCGATGTCCCCGCGCGGGCATTGGCGGGCGGCTTCGGCAGTCGGCCACTGGACGCCCACGTGCAGCGCAGCGTCGGGCAGGCGAAAGAACGGCTCCGGCGCCGCCGCCCCGCACCCTGGACAGATCTCACCCCCCGTCATCCTTACGCTCTCCGCCGCGTCAATGCTGGTTGCGCCTGCTGCTGATCCTGGGAACGCCCGCTGAACGGCTTATCATCCCGGCCGCGCGTCGGAAGTCAAGCCGGAGGAGCGGGGGAGGCTGTAGGCTGGAGACTGTAGGCTGTGGGCTGGAGGCTGTAGACTGTGGGCTGTGGGCTGTGGGCTGGAGTAGGCAGAGCCGGGCCCGGCGTGCGAGGGGTTGAGTCTTTGTGGTCGGGGGAAGGAAGTGCGGGGCATCAGAAACCCCGCTCCTCCCGTCGCGCAACGATTTCCGCGCCTTCGAAGACTTCGGCGATGTCCTCGTACTTCGCGTTGCGCAGGCTGTAGACCAGTTCTCGGCAGGGTTCATTGATGTAGTCCAGGACGCGGAGGTGCCTGCCGTTCTTTGCGGTGGCGGTTCCGTTGACCACGGCTGTCCAGAACACCTTGCCGGTTCGCGCGTCGAATGCCCGGGCGGCGATTTCCAGGGTGGCCGATTCGTAGACCAGGTGCTGCTCGTCCTTCTTTTCGTAGAACGGGATGACCTTGCGGACAACCTGGCCCGTAAGGATGACGTCGGCGTTGAGGATCTTGCCGAAGATCTGGGCTTTCTCTTCGTCCGACAGGCTCATCAGGTCCATCTTGCCGACCTGGAGCTCGCGCACGATGTCGCGAAGCTGGTCTCGCTCCACGACTTTATAATCTGCCTGCATGAGGCAAATAGTGATGAGGTCGGCTACGGCCTGTCCATGGTCGCCGGCGAAGTCCACCACGGCGACCCGTCTCACGTCGCGCAAGTCGGGGGTCCTGGAGGTGCTGGTTTGCAGGATCAGTCGATCGCTGCAGCCCGCAATGGCGAGTCCCGTCAGGAGCGTTACCAATAATGCCGGTCGGCGTTTCATTTTGCGCTGCCTCTCAGGCCGGCTGGGGGGCCGGCATTTTGGCTCCGGAGAAGAAGTCGTCCAGTACCATGCTGCTGAGCTTCTTGATGGTGGCAAAGTTCGTCAGGGCCGTGGGACTTTTCGGCGTCACCTCTTCGCACACGGCGAGCATCCGATAGCCGACCCACACGATCTCTCCGGTCCTTGCGTCAATGGCCCGTGTCGTGACGCCGACGTCGTGATAGGCGTGGATCTCGTAGTCTCCCACGCCATCCACCACGCCCGATTCGTTGGCCTTGGTTTCCAAGCGGGCGGCCTGCTCTTTCCGGAATGCGGGCCGGTCGTACAGATATCGCGTCTGGTTCACCAGCGCGTCTGCATAGAAGACCACATCCACCTTCAGCAGCTTACCGACACGGATGGCCTTCTCCCGGTCGGACAGGTTGGTCATTTCCCCACGAATGAGCAACTGTTCCTGCACCAGGTTCTCAAACTTCTCACGTTCGATGACGTCGAGGCCCCGCTTCATCAACTCGACGTTAAAGGCCTCCAGGAAGAGCCTGTTCTTGTCGGATTTGTCGTGCATGATGACCGCAGCGCTGCGGTACGGCCGGGGATTGAAGGAATCCGCGGCGTAGAAGTCGCTTTCCGTGATCTCATAGGTCTTGCAGCCGCCGGCGACCAAGAGGGCCACGGGCAGAAACAGGCCGGACAGCGTTGCTCTGCGATTCATGGGTTCACCTCAAACTCCATCTCCAGGATCACGGACCCCTGGCCGAACGCACAATCGGTCTCTTGCCCGGTGCGAAAGACCTCTTCTGCATTCGCCTGGGCCGGGCTTTTTCCGACCACATCCAGGAGATACCAGCGCAGCGTGCGGCGGATGACCTGGCGGGCGCGGTCCAGCAGGCGGAACGAGTCGGCGCCCGCCTCCGCGTACGATGCACGAATTCGAATTCCGGTATCGGTGCGGGTGACCCGGGGTGCTTCGCCGCCGCCTGCGGGCGCCGGCGGGGCCGCCAGAACGGCCAGCAGGCTCTCGTCCGGCGTCGCCGCGTAGGAGCCATAATGGATGAGCTGATTCGTGGCGACATCGATGGCCTTCAACTGCAACGAGACGCGACCGCCGGCCAGGGCGAATCGCCCGGCCACCAGCAGGTCCGCCCCGGCGAGTTGGCGAGGACTCCGCCCCTGTTCGAAAACACCCGCCAAGTCCTGCTCCTGGAGGACGGCCTGCAACAACTGGCGGTCGGCGACTTCGAAAGCTGCGTCTCGCAACGCGACCATGACCTGCTCGGCCAGCAGATCCGAGCTTGCCGACACGAGACGATCACCGTCAGTGAGGGGAAGCACGGCCGCAACCCGGCGACCATCCAGGAGCCGGTCGGCGAGTTCCCGGGCGAACGTGTGACAGACCTCGGGCACTGTGGGTTCTCGGGGTACGAGTGCCTCGGCAGGCGGGGATGGGGGCGGCGCCTCCGCAACAGCGCCGTCCTCAGACGGCTGAAGGCCATCGCGGGCTGGTCCGCTGTGTTTCGGAGCGCAACCGGCACACATGATCAGCAATTCCACGATAACAGCGGAGCGTGCGACCATGGAGTACCTTGAAAACAGCTGAGGCAATTACCGGCGACGCGACCGGAAGTCTATGCCACGGACGAGTGGTGTCAAGCGACCATCGCCAGATTCTTGAAGCCGCTCCGGGCCTGCGTACAATGCCGAGCGGGTCGGGGCAGTGCGGCTTCTGGGTGCACGAATTTGCGACGAGGCGAAAGGAAGGGCTTTTCATCATGCAGTACGTCAACCTTGGCCGAACCGGATTGAAGGTCAGCCGCCTGTGCCTGGGGACCATGAACTTCGGGCCCCAGACCACCGAGCCCGACAGTTTTGTCATCATGGACCGGGCGCGGGAGATGGGCTTCAACTTCTTTGACACGGCCAACGTCTACGGCTGGAAGAAGGGCGAGGGCGTCACCGAGCAGATCGTCGGCCGCTGGCTGGCCCAGGGCGGCGGGCGACGCGAGTCCATCGGGCTGGCCACCAAGGTGTATGGAGCCATGGGCGACGGCCCGAACGACAAGGGCCTGTCCGCCTGCCACATTCGCAGGGCCTGCGAAGACAGCCTGCGCCGACTCCAGACGGATCACATCGATCTCTACCAGATGCACCACATCGACCGCTCCACGCCGGTCGACGAGTGGATGCAGGCCATGGAACAGCTCACGCGAGAAGGCAAGGTGCTCTACATCGGCACCAGCAACTTCCCTGCATGGGCCATCGCCGAGGCGCAGGTGACGGCCCGCGGGCGCCACTTCCTCGGCCTCGTGTCCGAGCAGTGCATTTACAGCCTGGCCGACCGAATGGCCGAACTGGAGGTGCTGCCCGCCTGTCAGCATTTCGGCATCGGCGTCATTCCGTGGAGCCCGCT
>CAZBFW010000229.1:0-6645 GCA_964491135.1 uncultured Phycisphaeraceae bacterium
TTGAAGCGATACAAGATCGAAACCATCCTGAAGAAGCGGTACGAGCGCATTCGCAGCCTCGGCAGCTTCTTCGAATCGACGCGGAGCACCGTGCAGGCCCGGGCCCGCAGCGCGACCGCCGCTGCGTCGCGTGCGCCGGCTCGAACGCGTCGGACGACCGCGCGACCGGTGGATCCGGTCGACGCCGCCGGGTGACCGCCGCTTCCATCGCCAATCGCCGTAACCACAAGTGGCTCGGATGCTTCCTGCTGACCGGTTCCGGATCGGCATGTTGCATCATGGTTTCGCTGGGAAGGGGACCGGCGAACGACCGATAACGGGGGGAGGAAGTGAGAAGATGATCAGACGCGTGGCCATGATCGTGAGCACAGCGGCCCTGATGGGCTGCATCCAGCAGGGGCGGCCCGCCGCCTACACCAGCCAAACGCTGCCCGGGCCGGCGGTGCAGGCGCTGCTGGGCTACTCCGTCGAGGGGCGCCCGATCGCATCTTTCACGTTCGGACACGGCCCCGCGCCGGTGCTGGTTCTGGGCGGGTTCCACGGGAACGAGCAGGCGAGCGTGCACGTTGCGGAGGAGCTGGTCGCGATGCTCAACGACGCGCCGTCTCTGCTTGCCGGCCGGTGCGTGGTGGTGGTGCCGAACGTCAATCCGGACGGCTACGTCCGAGACACGAGGAAGAACGCGCGTGGTGTGGATCTGAACCGCAACTTCCCTACGGAAGACTGGGCGCCCAGCGACCGGAGCGGTGGATCACACGGCGGCCCCGCGTCACTCAGTGAGCCGGAATCGCAGATCGTGCTGGATCTGGTCCGGCAACTGGAGCCCAGCCTCATCATCTCGATCCACTCGATCTCGCGGGACCGGGAGTGCAACAACTTCGATGGCCCGGGCGAGGCCGTGGCCGCCCGGATGGCGACCCACAACGGCTACCCGGTCAAGCCGTCGATCGGCTACCTCACGCCGGGCAGCTTCGGCACCTGGGCGGGCCGGGAGCTGGGGATTCCGACGATTACGCTGGAATTGCCGCGTCCGGCGCCTGCCGAGGAGTGCTGGGCGAGAAACCGCGAGGCGCTGGTGGCGGCCATTCAGCATGAGCCCGTCCAGGCGGTTGCGATGGGCAAGTAGGCGCGCGCGCTCCGTTCGTCTCGTATCGCGGGAGACGGCATGTCCGGCCCGGTCGGGGTGGTGCACCTGCTCCGTTCGGGCCTCTGTTTCACGCCTTTCCCACCTTCCATCGGCTGCAATCTTTGCCCGTTCCTGCGTGTAGAAGAGACGGGCGTCCGGCCCCTTCCGCGCGGGTGTGAAGCCCGGGGGGTGGCAGGTTGACGTAAGTGGTTAGTTGGATAGGGTAATGGTGCGTGCTACGACCGATAACTCAGCCTATGCGGCGGCCATGACCATGGATGGTCCGACGGCCCTACAACATCTTGTGGCTGGGGTGGGAACACACCGACTCGCTCCGACGCGACACACAGTCTGCACGTACCCGAACCGGGGGCCGGGGAACCAGGGGTAGAGAACGGATGCCAAGCTTCACGTACAAGGCGGTGAACGAGTCCGGCCAGGCGGTAACCGGCGTGGTGACGGCAGAGAACCACCAAGTCGCGCTGCGCATGCTGGACGAGCAGGCGCTGTTTCCCATCCAGGTGGAGGAGGGAACGGCGGTCAGCAAGTCGAAGCTGACGGGCGCGCGGCGCAAGGTGAAGCTGCGGTACATCACGGTGTTCTACAGCCAGTTGGCCGATCTGCTGCGGGCGGGCGTGCCGATGCTGCGGGCCCTGGACGTGCTGACCCGCCAGAATGCCCACCCGGTTCTGACGGAGATTCTCAAGGAGGTCCGCGAGGACGTGTCGGGCGGGCGCACGCTGGCCGACGCGATGGAGCAGCATCCGCAGGTATTCAAGTCGCTGCACGCGGCGATGGTGCGGGCGGGAGAGCGGGGCGGCTTTTTGGAGGATGTGCTGACGCGTCTGTCCATGTTCGCGGAGCGTCAGGACGAGCTTCGAAACAAGCTGGTCGGGTCGATGATCTATCCCGCGGTGCTGATGGTCGTCGGCACGGCCGTGATCACGTTCCTGCTGGTGTTCGTGGTCCCGCAGTTGCGGGACTACATTCCCCAGGAATCGTACAACTTCATGACTCGCATTGTGTTCGGGGCCACCGACGTTCTGCGTGACTACTGGTGGCTCGTCATCGGCGGGTTGGCGGTGTTGTTTTTTGGCGCGTACTCGCTCGTCCGGACGGAATGGGGCAAGGCGGCGTGGGCGAAGTTTCAGCTTCGGGCCCCGGTGCTGGGCAAGATCATCACCCTGGTTTCCGTCTGCCGCTTCTGCCGAATCCTGGGCACCATGCTGCACAACGGCGTGCCCATTCTGCAGGCGATCAGCATTTCCAAGGATTCGGCGGGCAACGCCATCCTGGCCGAGCAGGTGGAGCGGGCGGGAGAGGCCGTTCGCAAGGGAGAGGGGCTGGCGGCGCAACTCGGCAAGAGCGGACTGTTTCCCGTGGACGTCATCGACATGATGGCGGTCGCGGAGGAGAGCAACAACCTGGAGAACGTGCTCATCCAGATTGCGGATGCGAACGAGACGCGCACGGCCCGGCAGATCGACCTGGGCGTGCGATTGATTGAGCCGCTGTTGCTGCTGGTGATGGCGGTGATTGTGTTGTGTATTGCGGTGGCGCTGCTGCTCCCGATCCTGACCATGAGTGCGGCGGGCCTGGGCAAGTAGAGCGGTACTCGCGATGAGGCGAACGGATCGTGGTGCAGTGACAGAACAAGGAGATGTTGGCATGAGACGCGTACGACGAAAACGAGGCTTTACGCTGATGGAAATCCTGCTGGTTGTGGGCATCCTGGCGCTGCTGGCGGCGTTCGTGGTTCCCAACCTGATTACGGCCGGTGACCAGGCCAAGATCGACATTACCAAGGCCGCGATCGGGGGTAATGGGACTATCGCCACGGCTTTGCTGCGGTACCGCCAAGACGTCGGCGGTTTTCCGGAGACGGACGAGGGTCTGGCGGCCCTGTTCGAGAAGCCCAGCAGCGTCGATGAGGATCGTGAGGGCGAGATCTGGAAAGGCCCGTACCTGGAAGGCAGTCCGGAGGATCTGCGGGACCCGTGGAAGCGCGAGTACCAGTACAAATCCCCCGGCGACGTGAACGAGAAGGGTTACGACCTGTGGAGCATGGGGCCGGACGGCAAGGACGGCACTGACGACGACATCAAGAACTGGCGCGAGAAATAGCCGGTTCGCCGGCGTCCGGCAGCCAACGGAATGCACGCGACGATCCCGGTGCGCCTCGATCCGGTCCGTCCGGGAGGCGGGCGAGTGGGGGCCGGGAGGGAAGTGCGGCAGGTGGCCATGCGACGTACGATCCACGACATCCGAAGCGGCTTCACGCTGATGGAGATGCTGCTGGTCACCGGGCTGCTGGCGATCCTCTCGGCGTTGGTGCTGCCTCCGATGATCCAGGACATCGAGCAGTCCCGGCTGCCGGACTCGGCCAACCAGATGCGATCGCTGCTTCGCCTGACACGCGGGTACGCCGTCATGGACGGCCGGCGCTACCGCGTCCGCTTCCTGGAGGAAGGCGAATCGACCGAGCCGGACGAGGGCGAAATCCGCTACGACCCGCGTCAGCCGGTGGTGGAATGGGAGCCCGAGCCGCTGAGCGAGCCGGGCAAGTTCGTTCCCGTGCTGGCGCCGTGGACCCAGTCGGACGTGTTGCGCAAAGGCGTGCGCTGCCTCGAAATTCGTCTGGGCAAGCCCACGATCGAGTCCCTGCGGAAAAACGACACGGAGCAGCAGGAGATTCTGGTGGAAGATCTGCCGGGCGAGGCGGACGAGCAGTACCCGCCGCTCTACTTCGAACCGGACGGCACCACGGAATGGGCCACCTTCGTGCTGACCAACGCCCCGCTGTCGGCCGGTGAGACGGCCGATGAGATCGACCCGGAGGAGTACCCGATCATCGAGGTGATCCTCGACGGGGTCAGCGGCCTGGCCTGGCTTCAGCGGCCGTTGTACGACGAAGAGCTGGACATGCTCGAGGAGAACGGCTGGCCGCCGGTGTTCCGCCGCGACTTTCTGGACGAGCGCATGCTGACCGAGGACGACGTCATCGAGATTCAGGAAAGCCTGGTACGCAAGAAATGAGACGCTGCCCCAGACCTTCCGTGCAAACTGCAGGCCGGCGCTGCCGGCGACGGCGAGCCTTTGTGCTCATGGAGGTGTTGGTGGCCCTGGGCGTGCTGATTCTGGGGCTCTCGGTGCTTGGTTCGCAGATCCAGACCGGACAGAGAGCTTCCCAGCTCATGGAGCGTGACTACACCGCGCTGCTGCTGGCAGAGTCGAAGATTGCGGAACTCGACACGGGCCTGGTCGTTCCGGACGACATCGTGGAAGGGGACTGGGGCGAACTGTTTCCCCGGTTCGGCTGGCGGATGACCATGGAGCCGTCGGGCGTCACCCTGCTTACAGCGATCAAGCTGGAGATTCTGTACGACGGGCGCCGCTGGGACGTCGACGAGGAGATGGACTACGACAACGCGGAGGTCCTGCAGACGGTCCATCTGATGCGGGCCACGCCCGCCCGCATCGACCTGACCCGCGACTTCGGCATGAAAGCGGAGGAGGCGGAGAAGCTTGCGGAGCAACTGTCCGGGGTGGGGGAGTCCGGGCTGGACCCCTATGACCTGGACCCGGCCCTCTTTCGCGATCTGAGCCTGGAGGAGCTGGTCGAGGTGCTGCCGACGCTGCTCCAGGCTTTCGGCATGAACATGGAAGACCTTCTGCCCATGTTGCCGGATGATCTCCGACAGCTCATGGAAGAGGCCCAAGCGGCTGACGCCGGGGAAGAGGAGGACGACGGCACCGGCGCCGCCGAGAACGCCATGGAATTCGAGGTGCCCGGCGCAGGAGGCCGGCAGGAGCCCGACGGCGTGGGCGGGGCGCCGCAGCCCGGCCCGCCGCGACGCGGCGGGGAAGGCCGCGAGGGCGGCCGGCGAGGTCCTCGAGAAGGTGCCGCTCCGGACGATTCCGGCGGCGATCGGAACGCGAACCCGCCGCGCCGAGGCGGGCGGCCGCCGGCCGAGGCAACGGAACCGGTGGACGGCGGAGGCCGGCGCGGGGGTCAGGGCAATCGGGGCGGCGATCGAGGGACCCGCCGCGAGGAGATCCAGGCGCAGTGAGACGTCGAATCCGGACAACCCGTTCCGCCTTCACGCTGATCGAGATGATCATTGCCACGGGTCTGCTCGTTTTTCTGCTGAGCACGCTGTACTCGTTCTATGCGTCGTCGCTGGTCGCCCGGGACGACGGCCTGCAGCGCACACGCGACCTGCAACTGGCCCGCGTGGTGCTGGACCGGATTGCCGAGGAAGTACGAACGGCCACCGGCTACACCACGGGGTACGGCACCGGTCTGATCGGCACGAAGAACGCGGTTTCCGTGTACACGCTGACCTTGCCCGGCAAGGAGTTGATGCGGCGGCGGCAGATCGCGGAGCAGCCGCTGGCCGGCCAGTTCGACCTGCGGGAAATCCGGTACTACATCGCGTGGGACGAGGAGAACCTGGACGAAGAGGGCAACCCGCGGCCGCTGGGGCTGGTGCGCCGGGAGACGCAGACGTTCAACCAGGCGGTGATCATCGAGGGCGAGGAGGGGACGGACGAGCGCGCGGCGATCAAGGAAGAGCTGTACGCGCCGGAGATCAAGTTCATCGAGTTCCGGTACTACGACGGGGCGACCTGGTGGGACACGTGGGAGATTCAGGGCGGGAATTCGCTGCCCCAGATGGTGCGGATCACGGTGGGTTACACGGCCGTGCTGCCGGAGGAGTATCGCGACCTGGAGATCGTGGACGAGGAGGAGGACCTCGAGGGCTACGAGTTGCGAGAGCTGTACGAGGACCGGTACATGGTGATGGTGCGGATGCTGCAGGCCGACCAGTTTTTCGGCTCGCGGATCACGCGAGAGGCCTCGTCGTTTGAGGAGGCGGAGAGCGCCCAGTAGGCCGAGACCATGAACACGGATGCGAGACCCCGTTTCTGCCGTGTGCCACCGCCCGAGCGGCGAGTGCGCCGGGGTTTCGTGCTGCCGGTGGTGCTGCTGGTGCTCGTGCTCATCGCGCTGCTGGCGGCGGCGTTTTCCTTCGAGATGAACGCGGATCTGGCGGTGACGCGCGGGGCGCTGCACCGATTCCAGGCCCGCCAGGCGGCGGATGCGGGCATTCAGCGGGTGATGCTTCTGCTGCGGGAGCGGCGTCTGGAGACGGACGCGTGGTTCAACAATCCGGACGAGCTGCGCCGAGTCCTCGTCTGGCGGGGCGACCTGGAACCCACGGACCTGGGCCGGCCCGACGAGACCGAGGTGGAGAACGACCGGCGGCCCGCGTTTCTGTTCAGCATCGTGGCGGACGACCCGGCGGATGATGAGATCAACGTTCGGTACGGGCTGACGAACGAGGCGGGCAAGCTGAACATCAACACCGCCAGCCGCGATCAGCTCCGGATCCTGATCACACAGGTCTTTCCGGAGGCGGCGGTCGAGGAGCTGGTCGACGCCCTGATGGACTGGCGCGACGAGGACGACGAGATCGGAAGAGCACACGTCTGAACTCCAGTCACCGCTCATTATC
>CAZBFW010000230.1:0-1582 GCA_964491135.1 uncultured Phycisphaeraceae bacterium
TTCTGCTGCGGCAGTATTTCCTGTCGTTGCCGCGGTCGCTCGAGGAGGCGGCCTTTCTGGACGGGGCGGGCTGGTGGCGCGTGTTCTGGCGGATCGCCCTGCCCAACGCCGTGCCCGCCGTGGTCACCGTGGTGCTGCTGGATTTCGTCGTGCATTGGAACGACTTTCTCTGGCCGCTGGTGGTCTGCACGGGCCAGGATACGCGAACGGTGCAACTGGCCCTGGGCAACTTCTTCACCGAACCTCCCATCTCGTGGGGCGCGATCCTGGCCTACGCAACGCTGGCCACGGTGCCAGTGATGCTTGTGTTTGCCCTCGGACAACGCTGGATCGTCCAGTCCGTGGCAGGCACCGGGGTGAAGGGATAGCGCCCTGCCGCAATTCCGACGCCTTTTCGCTTGACAGGCGTGGGATGAACCCGTACCCTGCTCGTGCTACGATAATGAAAATCGTGCCACGATGGCCGGGTCCGGGCGCACGCCCGGCGAGCGCGAAGGAGGTTTGGGGAATGCACCGATTGGGTCAGGCAGGCTTCGTGTTGTTACTGATTATAAATACAGTGGTTGCGCAAGAGCCGGACTGGCCGACTCTGCCCGTGACGCCTCATGCGGATCTCCAGGCCGTGAACGGAATTGGCTTCGGCACGTTTCCGCTGAATGATCCGATCCGCGTTCAGGGCATCCTTCTGAACCGCCCACAGGACATGCTCGACCCGACGGCTGCCGCTCCCGCCTACATGGGCGGCACGTGGCAGGTCTTTCTGCAGGCTGAGGACACGGGGGATTTCGGCGGCACCGCCATCTGGATGGGGCAGTACATCGGCCGGATGGGCGCCGGGCACCCGGAATTCAGCTACACCGACGCGGAGTGGGTGTCCGAGCTGAACCGGATCACGAACGACGACGGCACCGGGCGGCGAATGCGGCCGGGCGATCGGGTAGAGGTCCGGGCCCGGGCGCCGGGGCTCTTCTTCCGCGGCAAGACGAACATCAACGAGCAGCACATCAAGGCTCCAGAACAGGATTTCGACGTGGTTTTGCTGGAACCCGCAGTGGGGCTGCCCGCACCGACCACCATCACCCTCTCGGCCGTGAAAGACGCAGCAGATGAGTTCCTGTTTGACCCGACTCGCCAGACAGGGGCCGAGCGATACCAGGGCTCGCTGGTCGAGGTGACCGGCGTGAGTCTTGTCGATTCGGCCGGATGGGGCCCTGGCGCTTCACTGACGCTGACGGACGGTGCGGGTCGCACCCTGCCATTGCTGCTGGGCCGGTCGCGCGGCTTCATGGAGCATCCGGCGCCGGCCGGGCCGTTCTCCATCGTGGGTATCTTCGACCAGGAGGACACGACTGATTCAGACGGCTGGACAGCCGGGTATCGGCTTTGGGTCATGGGATTTGATGGGCAGGCGTTCATTGTGCCGATACAGCCTGGCGACACCGACGGCGATGGGGACGTGGACTTGAGGGACGCCGCAGAGCTGCAGGCGTGCCAGGCGGGTGAAGGCGTGCCGCCGGCCGGCGCTCTGTGCGACGACTTCGATCTCGATTTTGACGGAGACGTGGATGACGACGACACGGGA
>CAZBFW010000230.1:1592-6636 GCA_964491135.1 uncultured Phycisphaeraceae bacterium
GTTGCTGGTGGTGAGCAGCGTGCTCGCAATGCTTTTGGCGCTGCTGATGCCGGGACTGCGGGCGGCGCGCCTGAGGTCACGGATGGTGGCGGTGCATTCGGACCTGCGGCAGATCACGCTGGCCCTGGATGCGTACGCGCTGGCTTGGCAGGATCGCGTGCCGCCCACCCGTGTCGCCTGTGGTACGGACGTGAACTACCAGTTGCCGGTGGAACTGGCACGAGAACGATTCCTGGCTCCGGGTGCGAGCGCCATTCCACAGGCAGACCTGCGTGACCGCTTCGACTCGCGCCGCACGTATCGATACGTCGCTCCGGGGGCGATCTACCAGAATGGGACGCTTTTCGACAAGCCCGACCAGCCCTGGAAACCTCGTTCGAAGATCTGGGTGCCGGACGATTTCCCCAAGTGCGCCGATGAGGCCGGACGGTTCTACCACAACTTCGCGGACGAACCGGCCAGCCCGGTGACCTACGCCGTCTGGAGCGTGGGGCCCAAGCCGCTGGCCGCAAAGTTCCCGCGTCAGGTGGCCTCGGACGTGGTGGACGAGAGTCGGTTTCCGCTGCCGCGGTCGTACTGGATGACCCGCAGCCTGGACGACGGGCTGATCACGCACTTTCGGGCCCGCAACGGCCTGGTGCATCAGAGCCCCTGAAGACAAGGGCGAAATGGCCCGTTTGCGCCCGCACTCCATGGGTCTTGTTGCAGTTGTGCTACAAAACGACGATGCGACGCCGTGGAATTGGGCTCGCATCCGCGTGGTTCCGGTATTTACCTGCTCCCCCGCGTGTGCTAAAGGGTCCTTGGCGAGTTGGACGATATCCTGTAGAACACCGCGTTCTCCTGCGGTGGGGACCCCAGCCCCATCCGTTACGCGGAAGCAGGCGATTGTGCCTGGAGCAGGAGGCGGCGGCACTGGAGTGCAAGTGTCGCGCCGGCGGGGGCGGCGAATGGTATACGGTGCCCCACCGGGTGTTCGGGCCGACGTTCAGTGTATGAGCGCGAAAGCGACGTGGTCGTGGCCGATCGTCCGCATGTGCGGCGTTTCGGGATCGCGCATGGTTCTCTGTTAGGAGTGTAATCCGATGTGTATCTTCACCTTCCTGGCTGCCATTCTGGCGATCTTTGGCCTCGGGGGCACACAGCTCTAGCGAGCGGCCCAACAAGGCAGAGGCGAAGCCCATCGGGTGGCGTGCAGCGCCGGCCGGTGGGCTTCTCCGCTTTCGGAGCGTTTGACCCTGCCCCGGGCGAACCCTGCCGCCCCCTCGCCCCACAGAGCAAACTCGGCCATTCCATCGACCTCGGGCGTGTTTTCAGTACTGCTGCGCCCAGCGAGGTTCCGCCTTCCTTGCGTGGTCCCATCCGATCCGTATCCTGAGTTCTGTTTGGAGGTTGCGAGAATGGATACCGCGGCGCAGGTTGTGATCGGGCTGGGCGAGGTCTTGTGGGATTGCTTCCCGGATTCCCGGCGTCCGGGCGGGGCACCGGCCAACGTGGCGTATCAGGCGGCTCAACTCGGCCATCATGGCGTCGTGGTGTCGCGGGTGGGGGACGACGTGTTGGGGCGCGAACTCCGCAAGTACCTCGATGAACGAGGCCTCGATACGCAGCACATCCAGACCGATCCCGATCGGCCGACCGGTAAAGTCACCGTCAACACGGCGAACCCGGACCGGCCCACGTTCGTGATTCACGAGGACGTGGCCTGGGATTCCATCGCATTTGATGAGGAGTTGGAGCAGGTTTTTGCCGGGGTCTCGGCGGTCTGTTTCGGGACCCTGGCCCAGCGCAGCGAGATCAGCCGCCAGACCATCCACCGTTGCCTGGCGGCGGCCCGCGATGCTCTGATCGTGTACGATGTGAACCTGCGCCAGCTCTGGTATCGGCGCGAGTGGATCGAGCAGTCGCTCCATGCCGCCGCGGTGGTCAAGCTCAACAGCGATGAGGTCGGCGTTCTGGCCAGTCTGCTTCAGACCGGCACGTCAGAGCCGCAGAAATTCGCCGAGGCCCTTCAACGGGGGTTCGGGGTCCAGATCGTGTGCATGACGCGATCCGAGCACGGATGCCTGGTGGTCGGGCCGGACGAAGTCGTGGATGCGCCGGGCCGGGACGTCGAGGTGGTGGACGCCGTGGGGGCCGGCGATGCGTTCACGGCGGCATTCATTTCCGGCATCCTTCGCCAATGGCCCCTGAGCGCGGCGACCGCGTTTGCCAACGAGGTCGGGACGTTGATGGTCACCCGTCCGGGTGCGATGCCCGCCATCGCGGATGAACTGGCGGATCTGGTCGCGCGATTCAAGCCGGGTTCGGCCGAGTGACCGCTTGCTGCCGTCAAAGGCCACCCCGAGCGCGGGTTCCCTTCCGTCAGCAGCTTGCAGTCCGGCCGTGCGTTGCCCGCCGCCCTGTTCAAGCCTGTGAAATTCTTCCTTTTTAAGACGGCTTCCCGGATCGCTTGCCGGTGATCGGCCTCTCGGTTAAGCTGAGTAACGGCGGAACGTTAAGCGCAGCGGCGGCTTCGCCTGGAAAGCGGGGGCCGGTCTTGCGCGGTTTCGCATCGGGTGGAGGTTCACGAAGGCAAGCTGGACGGCGGGAGGACCGACATGCCCAGCGAGGAAGGGCGATACATCGTGCTGATCAGCCCGCACGGGCTGATTCGCGGGACCAACCTGGAACTGGGTCGGGATGCCGACACCGGGGGCCAAACGAAGTACGTGGTGGAACTCGCCCAGGCCCTGGTTGACCATCCGGACGTGGCCCAGGTGGACCTGATCACCCGGCTGATCGAAGACCCGCGGGTGGACGCCGGGTATGCGGAGCCCTTCGAGGACCTGGCCTCCGGCGCCCAGATCGTCCGGATCGAGTGCGGTCCGGCCCACTACATACCGAAGGAGTCGCTCTGGCCCCACCTCGACGGCTTCGTGGACAACATCGTCCAGTACTTCCGGTCGCAGGATCGTGTTCCGGACCTCCTGCACGCGCACTACGCGGATGCCGGATTCGTCTGCTCGCGACTGGGGGCGTTGCTGCACCTCCCGATGGCGTTCACCGGGCACTCGCTGGGCCGGGTCAAACGGCAACGTCTTCTCGACGGAGGGATGAAGGCCGAAACGATTGAAAAACGCTACAGGATCTCGCGACGCATCGAGGCGGAAGAGACCGCCCTGGATCACGCGGGGTTCGTCGTGGCCAGCACCCGGCAGGAGGTGGATGATCAGTACGCCCTGTACGACAACTACCAGCCGAACCGGATGGTGGTCATTCCGCCGGGCGTGGATCTGAGCCGGTTTCGTCCGCCTTCCCGGCGTGACGCTCACGACGTGCCGATCCTCAAACGAATCGTGCCGTTCCTGATGAATCCGGACAAGCCGATGATTCTGGCCCTGTCCCGTCCCGATCCGCGCAAGAACATTCCGACGCTGGTCCGGGCATATGGACAAAACCCCCAACTGCAGGAGGCGGCCAATCTTGTGGTCGTAGCGGGCACTCGCGACGACCTGCGGGAGATGGACCGGGGCACGCGAGAGGTGCTGCAGGAGATCCTCTACCTCGTCGATCTCCACAACCTCTACGGTCGAATCGCCTATCCGAAATACCACCAGGCGGACGACGTGCCCGACCTGTACCGGCTGGCCGCAAGCACGCGCGGCGTCTTCATCAATCCGGCCCTGACGGAACCGTTCGGGTTGACGTTGATCGAGGCCGCCGCCAGCGGACTGCCGATTGTGGCGACGGAGGATGGCGGTCCGCGGGATATCCTGGAGGCATGCCAGAACGGCGTGTTGATTGACCCGCTGGACGCCGCCGCCATGGGCGAGGCGCTGCTGAAGGCCGTCTCGGACCGTGAGCAATGGAAGCGTTGGTCCCGGGCGGGAATCAAGGGTGCGCACAACACGTTTTCGTGGTCGGCGCACGTGAATCGGTATCTGAAGGCGGCCAAGCCCACGATGGCGCAGGTCGAGCGGAAGCGGGCGTTCTACAGTAAGAAGAGCCGGCTCATCACGGCCGACCGCATCGTGGTGTCCGACATCGACAACACGCTGATCGGTGACCGCAGAGGATTGCAGGCGCTGCTGCAACGGGTGCGGGAAGCGGGTGACCGCGTGGCGTTCGGCATTGCCACCGGCCGCAGCCTCGACCTGACGCAGGCAGTGCTGAAGGAATGGAAGATTCCGACGCCGCAACTGCTGATCACGGGCGTGGGCAGCGCCATTCACTACGGATCGCGCCTGGTGGAGGACACGGGATGGACGGAGCACCTGAGCTATCGCTGGAACCCGGACGGGCTTCGCAAGGCGATGAAGGGGATTGCCGGTCTGAGGCTCCAGCCGCCGGAAGGGCAGGGGCCGTACAAGATCAGCTATTTCACGAGCCGGAACCACCCGCCGAAGGTTCGCGACATCGTGCGGAAGCTCCGTCGGTCCAATCTGCACGCCCGCGTGATCTATTCCCACGGAGCCTACCTGGATTTGCTTCCCATCCGGGCGTCCAAGGGCATGGCCCTGCGGTACTTCGCCTACAAATGGGGCTTTCCGCTGGAGCACTGCCTGGTGGCGGGCGACTCCGGGAATGACGAGGAGATGCTGACCGGAAACACGCTGGCCGTGGTCGTCGGCAACCACGATGAGGAGCTGGACCACCTGCGCGGCGAGCCGCGCATCTACTTTGCGGGAGGGCATTATGCCTGGGGCATCGTGGAAGGAATCGACCACTACAATTTCTTCGGGGACATCCGAATCCCCGAGCCGGTTGAGTGCGAGAGTGAGTGACCGTCTGACCGAGTTCCTCGCGTCGCACCGGGAGCAGGCGTATTCGCTGTTCCAGCAATTCAACTCGCTGGGACGCCCGTTCCTCCTTCGATCCGACCTGACGGACGGGCTGCGGGCGTACTGCGCTGCCAACGGTGACGCGGAACTGGCCGATTCGCCCCTGGGGCACACGATCAATGCGGCGCAGGAGGCCGTGCTGGATCCGCCCTGGGTGGTGCTGGCGGTTCGGCCGGCGATCGGCCGCTGGCAGTACCTGCGGTTTCACGCGGAGTCTGCGG
>CAZBFW010000231.1:0-6631 GCA_964491135.1 uncultured Phycisphaeraceae bacterium
CGCATGGGATGCTCCGAATGCGTCACTTCCTGACAGGGCACGGACCGTGCCAACGAATGGCATTTCGACCGGCATCGGGGGATTGTGCACAACTCTCGCTGAAACAACGTGTTACGGGAAGGCCTGGGCGGGGCGCGGCGCCCCCGCACAGGGAATGCGGATCATCCCGGGAAGGTGAATGCACGTTGTGGGCACGATCGTGCACACAAAACGTCTCTGCGAATGCGAGTCTCCGCGGAAGGGGCGGGACGGCTACGGTCCGGTAAATGGGGCGGTCAGTTCGCCCTGGCCCACGACGTGGCCGGCGATGAGCGTCTCCAGCGCCGCCAGCGAGACCTGCTGTCCGGCCGTCAATCCTGAGTTGCGGATGTCGAGGGCATAGACGCGGAGCACATATGTGTGTACCTCGCCTGACGGCGGGCAGGGTCCGCCGTAGCCGAACAGGCCCTGCTGGTAGTCGTTGAGGGTCTGCCCGCCGGGAGCGGGTCCGCCTTCGTTGATGTTGGTGACGCCGGCGGCGATGTCGAACACGACCCAATGGATGAAGTCGTCGGCGCTGCGGTCGAAAATCACAACCACGAAGCTTTCGGTTTCTTCCGAGGCGCCGGTCCAGGAGAGCTGGGGCGAGACGTTGTCGCCGCCGCAACCGGGGCCGTAGGCGAAGCGCAGGTCGATCTCTCCATCGTCGTTCAGCAGCAAGCGGCTTGTGACGGTGAGCCGAGCCGGGGGTGAGTCGACTCCGTCATCGTCGGTGTTGTCGTTTGTGTTGTCGTCGCTGTTGTCATTGACGTTCTCGTTGGTGTTCTCCTCGGCGTTGTCGTTCGTATTGACATTGTCGCCGCCGCCGGAGGAGTTGCCGTTGTCCGGAACGACGGTTCCCCCGTTCGTTTCGCCGCCCAGCGTCGTGGCACCGCCGCCGCAACCGACGACCATGCAGATCAGAATTGCACACAATGCGGCCAGAGCAAGCCGGTTCATGATGAATTCTCTTTCTCGCGGGCGTTTGTATCCGCCCCCCCGGGGGGTGCGTCCCGCGACTTCGCTTCATTGTCGTTCGGTTCGGGGGTCCGGGCAAGCGTCACTGAAGACCCAGCCGCAGCGCCAACACCGCCCAGGCGTACGACGATTGCAGGGCGAACGCCTTTGCGTAGGTGGCGGCCGTCGGTTCGATCTCCACCAGGGCGCCGTGGCGATGGCCGTATGCCATGGCCACCACCGTAACCCCGGCCGACAGCAGCACGAGCACCACGCCGATCATCTGGAGGGCGCCCGCCCTGCGGGTCAGCAGCACGCCGACCATCGTGGCGCCCAAGAACACCAGCATGACCAGGACGCGCGGGACGCCGGCCGGATACACGCGCTGGTATTCGCTCCAGGTAAACGCGATCAGGCCGACCAGGGCGCCGAAGGCCAGAACCGCCAGCACGGCCGCGGCGGGGCGGGGCATGAAGGTGCAGGCCGACGCGCCGCAGAGCAGAACGGCCAGCGCAAAGCCGATTTCCGCCGAGGGCGGGGGCTTGGGCAGATCATACGTCCAGAGGCCGAACGCCTGCTGCAATGCGAAGATGCCGCCCGCAACGGCCAGGATGATGGCCACGGCAATGAGGAAGAGGTTGAGGGCGTTCCACTTCCGCTCGCCGAGAAACAAGCCGCCCAGCCCGGCGCCGCCGCACAGGGCGAGCCAGGCCGCAACCACCGTGGTGTCCGTGAGCCAGGCGTACATGGTGTACCCCAGTCGTTCCATGACGATTCCCGGAGCGGGGGTGCTGGGAGGTGTCTGCGCGTCCGGCTCCGCGGCTCGCGGTGGTGGCTTCTCCAGGTTCTTCCGCGACGGACGCGGCGGTCGTTTGCGCACAGGCTCGTCGGCTGGCGCGGATTCCGGCGTGTGGGGTGGCGCGAGGATGCCGGGCGAGGCGTCGGCTTCGCCTCGATGCACGGGTGCGATGTCTCTTGGGGGCGGATAGGGATCCGAGTACATGAACGACCAGTCGATCTCGAAGGGCTGCGCGAGGGCCGCCTTGATCATCGCTCGAACGAGGAACCGGTCGACGGGAAACCAGGTCACGTAGATCCAGCCCATGGCCACCATCAGGCTCAGCAGGCCTACGATCCGAACGCGGGCCCGCGCACCGGTGGAGGGGGGCAGCGGGGGCGGCTTCGGGACCTCCGTGGTATAGACCGTCCTGACATCAAGATCGTGCGGGGTCGTCATGTTCCATCGTGCCGTGCCGGGGCGCGGTCAACCGCCGGCGGGCCAGTTCCGCGGCCCAACGCTGATCAAGCATCCTTCCCCATCCAATGGATACCGCCGAAAGCACTCCAGGATGCTGTCGGCCCCGATGGCTGCGACGGAGGCCAGCCGCTCCTCCACGGTGCGGGGTCTGCCGCGGTAATCCACATCGTCCATCACCTGGGTGAGCCGATGATACGGCGATTCACCCTCGACGGCCAGCAGGGTTCGCTGTTTGTTCCGCACCCGCTGGATTTCGTGATCGGCCACCGGCTGCCGGCAGATCGTGGCGGCCTCCGCCCGCAGGGCGTCGGTGAGCTGCTCTGCGTTGTCCGGCTCGGTGACGCCATAGAGGATCATCAGGGCGCAGTCTTCGTAATCCAGCCGGAACGAGCCGGCCCGGGAGCTGATGCCGGTCTGCACGATGTTCCAGAAGATCCGCGAGTTCTCGCCGCCCAGGATCACGGCGGCCGCGTCGGCGGTGTCGTTCAGGGGGTCCACCGCGGGCGGGGCGGCGTGGCACAGCGCGATCACCTGCTGGTTGAACCGCGTGACCTGGCGGACGGCCGTTCCCGTGTGGACGGCCGGCGGAACGCGTGTCCGCCGGTATCCCGAGGGCTTCCAGTCGCCGCACCAGCGCTGGCCCTCGTCAAAGATCATCTGCGGTTCGACGTTGCCGGCGCACAGCAGGATCATGTTGTCCGGGGCGTAATGTTCCTGGAAGTACGCGTGCATCCGATCACGTGTGAGCGGGCCGATGGTGCTTTCATAGCCCAGCACCGGCCAATGCAGAGAGTGCCCGGCGAACACCTTGTCCAGCAGCAGGTCAAACGCCACGCTTTCCAGGTTGTCCTGGGACATGGCGATCTCGTTGAGAACGGTCTGCTTCTCCAGGTCAAACTCGTCCCGCGGCAGAATGGATCGCATCAGGTCCGCCAGAATCTCAATCTGCCTGGCCACGTCCGAAGCCCGCGTGACCGCATGGTAGAACGTCCGGTCCTGCGAGGTGAAGGCGTTCGGCCGGCCGCCGAGGTTGTCGAAATCGAGATTGATCTGCCGGGCGTCGCGGTTGGGCGTGCCCTTGAAGCACATGTGCTCCAGGAAGTGCGAGACGCCGGCCACGTCGGGCGTTTCGTCGCGGGCGCCCGCCCGGACGAGAAAGCCGGCTGCGGCCGTCTGCACCCCGTGCATACGCTCCACCACGATGCGAAGCCCGTTGCTCAGCGTGTGACTGTGAAAGGTCGAGGTCATTGGGCCGCCTCCCGGATTTCTCTGGGGCCCAGCGTCACCACGCTCAACGGACGCCATGCGTGCTCGCTGAAGTACTGCCGAATGTCATCCAGGGTGACCGCCTTGATCCGGGCGAGCTTCTGCGCCGTGGGGATCAGCTCGCCGTGATGAAACAGGTCGTCGGTCAATTCCCGGCAGCGGGCCTGTGTGCGATCGCCGCGGATCACCAGGTCCACGTCGATCTGGGTTTTGGCCCGGTCCAGCTCCTCGAGAGTGATGTCGCCGGGCAGCCGCTCCAGTTCGCGCAGAATGGTCGCGTATGCCCGATCACAGTGTTCCGGCCGGCTCGAGGCACCCACAAACACCATACCGGCGCCGCGAGGAAACTCCGGCCACGCGCTGACCCAGTACACCAGCCCCTGCTTCTCGCGCACCTCCGTGAACAGGCGTGAACTCATGCCCGCGGCCAGAACGGCCAGAACCACGGCCTGGACGTAGTACTGCGGGTGGCCCTTGGGCAGGCCCTGAAACGCCAGGGCAATCTGCACCTGCTCCGTGTCCTTCTCCACGTGTGTGCGGATGGGGCGGAATTCGACGGGCTTCGGCTCGCGTCCCTGCGGGTGCGGCGGGCCGAACCCGTCGAAATGGCGGCGCAGGCAGTCCGCCATGCGGTCGGCCTCGACGGGGCCGGCCACCGACACCTGCATCCGCCCGGCGCCGAACCGCGACCGCCAGAAGGCACACACGTCGTCGCGGGTGATGCGGTCCAGGGTCTCGGGCTCGCCGAGAGGATGCCGGCCCAGCACGGGGCCGTACGCTTGCTGCCCGAGATGCCGGTCGGCCAGGGCCTGGGGATCGTCCTGGAGGGACTGCAATTCCTGCCGGCCGAGTTCCAGGGCCACGTCCACGAAATTCTGCGGGAAGACGGCCGTCCGGAGGAACTCGGCGTGAAGACCGACGGACGCATCCACGTACTCCGGCAGGGCCAGGGAGGAGAAGCGGATGCTCTCGCGTTCCGTCCACGAGGTGTGGGGGGAACCGATCGCGTCGAAGGCGTCTGACACGGCCCGGGCATCCCGCGTGGCCGTGCCTTTGGACACCGTTTCTTCCACAACGCGGGCCAGGCCCAGCCGGTCGGCGGGCTCGTCCACGGTGCCGGCCAGCAGGCGGAACTCGATGGCGACGGCCCGTCGGTGCGGCAGGCCGGCGCAGGCCAGTTCGATGCCGTTTTCCAGGTGTTGATGCGTGGTGCGTTCCGTCATTCGTTCATCGTCGGGAGTTTGCGGTCCCGCCACATGCGTCCGTGGTGTGCCCGCGGGGTTGTGATCAGTGGGCCACCGGCGTGCCCAGGAGTCTGGCCACCTCCACCAGCTTTGCCTCCATGAGATCGGGTTTCTCGGCCTCCAGGTTCAGTCTCACCAGCGGCTCGGTGTTGGACTTGCGGACGTTGAACCACCAGTCCTTGAATTGGATGGTGATGCCGTCCAGGAAATCGATGCGGCCGTCCTTGTACACCTCCTGGAGCTTCCGGATGGTTGCGTCCGCGTCCGGGTTTTCGAAGTTGCGTTCGCCGCTGGATGCGTATCGCTTCACGGGGGCGATGATCTGGCTGAGGGGTTTACCCTCCCGGGTGAGCAGATTGATCAGGTGTACCAGGGCCAGCATGCCCGAGTCGCAGTTGAAGTTATCGCGGAAGTAGAAGTGTCCGCTGAGTTCGCCGCCGAACGGGGCCTTGGCGTCGGCCAGGGCCCGCTTCATGAAGGCGTGGCCCACCCGCTCGCGGCGGGGCACGCCGCCGGCCTTCTTGATTTCCTCGGCGACGGCGCGGCTGGAGCGCAGGTCGTACACGATGGTGGCCTTCGGGGTTTTGGCGAGGAACTGTCGGGCCAGCACCGCCGTCAGCATGTCGCATCGGATGATCTGCGCCTTCTCGTCGACCACCATCAGGCGGTCGGCATCGCCGTCGAAGCAGACGCCCACGTCCGCCCCGATCCGCCTGATCTCGTCCTGCAACTGCCGCAGGTTCGTGTCGATGAGGGGGTTGGGGTCGTGTACGAACTCGCCGTTGTGCTCCATGTTGATGCAGGACAGCGTCAGTTCCGGGATGTCGTCAAAGATCGCGGGCACCCAGCGGCCCGCCATGCCGTTCGAGGCGTCGATGGCAATCTTGAGCTTCCGCGGCGGGTCCAGGAACTGCCGGAGGAATTCCCGGTATTCCGTCCGCAGGTCGAGCGGGCGCAGTTCGCCGCGCTGCCCCGTTTCGTGCCGCATGAGGTTGGTGACGATCTTGCGGATGTCGTCCAGGCCGGTTTCGCCGCTGACGGGCACTCCCTTGGCTCCCGAGATCTTGAAGCCGTTGTAGTGGGCCGGGTTGTGGCTGGCGGTCACCTGCACGCCTCCGCACGTCCGCAAATGGTTGATGGCGAAGTAGATCTGCGAGGTGTCGATCATCCCGATGTCGATCACGGTCGCCCCGGTGGAGAGGGCACCGTCGATGAAGGCCCGGGCCAGGCCGGGGCTGCTTTTTCGCATGTCGCGCCCGACCGCGATGGCGGAGGCGTTCCGATCGGCCCGGTCGAGCCCGCGGATGCTGGATTTCAGGTAGGAGGCCGTGCCGTGCCCGATCCGCCAGGCCACCTCCTCGTTGATCATGTCGGGGTAGGTGCCGCGAATGTCGTACGCCTTGAAGATCTTATCCAGCATGAAGGATCTCGCTTTCTCCTGTTGATGTCGGGTCAGAATCAGGCCGGGCAAGTCCGTCCGGCTGACGCTGCCCTGCTCCTCGTCGTTGAACCGACAGCCTCTGCAGTACGGGTAGTTGGCCCGTCGCCGGCCCAGGCAGATCGAGTCGGATATCTTCACCTTGGGCTGATTGGGGCAGAACCGGTAATATTCGGTCGCGTTCTGTGTGTTCACGTTTCCTTCGTGCTCCCGCGTTCCGGGGCGAGGCCCGTCCGTGGCGACAAGCGAGCGGATTCTACCCGACCGCGGGCGAAGGGGCCAGCGGAGGGCGGAGCCTGGCCGGGGGATCGGCGGGCAGCCATCCGGACGGGCGGATGCAGGTGCGGCGCATCGTTGACGCCCCACAAGGCTCGCCGATAAGATTCCGACGTTGTCCCGGCTTGGCGCGGTGGCGCGTCAGCGGATACAGGCGCGACCCGACGCCGCCCG
>CAZBFW010000232.1:0-6611 GCA_964491135.1 uncultured Phycisphaeraceae bacterium
AGATAATGAGCGGTGACTGGAGTTCAGACGTGTGCTCTTCCGATCTAAGTCGGCCCAGACGTCCTTCATCGGAATCCACGTGTCAAAGAAGGACTGTGAGCCGTTCTTGACGAACGTCAGAGCGCCGGCCACGAGGTTCTTCTGAATGTCCTGGGCCGTGCACCATGAGTTGAACAGGGTCCCGCCGGCCAGGACGGTGGTCAGAACGCCCAGCTTCAACTTCCGCAACATACGGCTTCCTGTCATGATCAGAGTCTCCGCATTCAGGGTATCCACGGGTGTCAGAAGTCGATCCGGACCCGCACGCCGGCCACCAGGCTGTCGTGGGCGTTCCTGTTGCCGCCCGGATTCGTGATGACCTGCAAGTCGGGTGTGATCACGCACCACGGCGTGACGACAATCGCGTAGTACAGCTCGTAAATGGTCTCTCGGTCCGCCAGCGCGTTCACGTTGTGACGCTGCGTCTTGGAGAGAATGCTCTGCGCGACCGCAAAGCCCAGCGCATCTTTGTCCCGGCTGGGAATCAGGCCGGTGTAGGCGGCGCCCGTCGACCAGAAGTGGTTGATCCGGTTGACCTCCGGATGGGCGAAACCGTAGCGGGCGAAGATGCTCAGACCCTGCTTGTCCGTCGGTTCGGAAGACTTCTCCTTCCAGACCATCTGGTCGAAGTTGAAGTACCAGCCCACGTCGCCGCTCTGCCGCTGCACCGCACGCAGGCCGCCCAGGTCGTCAATGAACACCTGCTTGGACGCCGGGTCGTACCACAGGCCGAACCGGTAGTTGCCCGGGTAGATCCGCTTGGCCCAGTCCATCGGCAGCTTGTTCGGCAGAATGCCGAACTCGAAATACGTGCGGAAATGCGCCGAGCCGTGAAACGCGGTCTCAAACCCGCTGGTCCCGTGACGGTGGTGGTCCTTGTCGTTATCCGGGTCCACGGCCGCCGCCTGCAGGTACAACCAGTCCACCGGCCAGACCCGCACGAACGCTCCCAGGCTCTTGGCGTCCGGAATCGACTGGTTCAGGAAGAATGCCTGGTTGCTGAACTTGCTCAGGAAGTTGTCCGCAACCTCGTTTCGATCGATCAGGTCCGACGCCAGCAGCTTGCCCAGCCGGAACTCCAGCCGGTCATCGAACAATCGCTGCCGGTACCACCACTTGTCAATCTCAATGGCCTTGTCGGTCGGGTGACCGATCACGTAAAACGGCTGGCTCAGCGATCCGACATCCGGGCGGATGCCGTTGTTCCAGGACTGGATGCCGCGGAAGAAGAACGATCCGCCCTTAAGCCCGAACATCTTGTCGAAATCGAGCGTGATGTTGTGGAACATCTGCCCCGTAATGTCGTGTGCGTGGTGCGTGTTCGCTCCGCCGTGCGTGTTGATCGCGAACGCCACGCCCAGGATCGGGTCAAACACAATACCCACATCCTCCAGCGCGGAACGCAACCCCCCGGGATCGCCAAGCAGCTTCTTGGTCGTCCAGATGTCGTAGGGCTTGGCCTCCTTCGGGGCCGCCGCCGGCTCTGCGGGCGCCGGTGGCGGGGGGGCCGGCTCCGGCGCTGCCGGTTGAGCAGCCTCCGGCTGCGGGGCCGCCGGCTGTGCAGCCTCCGGCTGCGGGGCCCCCGGCTGTGGGGCGGTCTGGCCCAGCGCCGGCATCGAGATCATGCCGACGAGTAACACACCGAGGGCGAGCCATATCTGTTGTCCTAGTCCACGTTGCGAAGTCATACGCTGCCTCCGGACAGAGCGAAGTGATTGCTGCTCGTCAGGCTCCGTTGGACCGCGCCAATCGAAATCACACCGGAAGCCTGCTTGCCGGCTCGTATTAGGATTCGTGACAAACCACGTTCAGACAGGCCGCGGATTGCCGCCAGTTACCGCGCCGCGTGCCGCGCCACCACAACACCACATACTCCCTCCCTTATCGGATTCAAACTCTGAAATGGTTTAGGACATATATCGTTGCCAATTGAAGGCCGCAACCCGGGTTGCGGGCGCGACGACTCGGCCTCGACCGGGCCGGACCGGCCGGTTCCACCGCACCCCAATGCCGAAAACAGGGCTGCCAGAGCCGGATGGGCCTCCCGAACCCGGCCGAATCCCCCGCCCCACCCTCACTCTCCCATATCCGCAGCCACGTCACACAGGGCGTCGGGCAGAAACTCGACCAAGTCGGTCGCCAGAAGTGACAGACGCCCCACCTCCTCCGCCACGATGTCCCCGGCCAGGCCGTGTACGTACGTTCCCAGTATTGCCGCGTCGAACGGAAGGAGTTGCTGCCCCATGAAGGACGCGATGATCCCCGTCAGCACGTCCCCCGAACCGGCCGTGGCCATCCCCGAGTTCCCGGTCAGATTGACGTACACCCGGTGGCCGTCCGTCACCACCGTGCCGGCCCCTTTCAGCACGACCACGGCTCCGCAAGCCCGAGCCATCCGAACGGCCATGTCCTGGCGGTCCTGCGAGTCAGCCTCGACCCCCCAACCCTCCAGCAAACGGCGCATTTCCCCCAGGTGCGGTGTCAGTACGACCTGATGGGGCCATACTGCATTCCACTGACCCATGCGAGCCAGCAGGTTTAGGCCGTCCGCATCAATGACGATTCCGCCGGAGAACTCGGCCACCAGGTTGTCCAGTTGCCCCGGCTGAACCGTCGGGTCCAGCCCGGGGCCGACCGCCACCACGTCGGCCCCAAACTGGATTGCCATTGCAGCCAGGGACTCTGAAGCGTCAACCGGAAGAGCTCGCGTCGTCGCGCAGGGGGCCAGCAGGCCGATGATGGGCTGGGCAGCCGGAGCCGTGACGATCTGAACCAGTCCGCTGCCCGCCCGAAGGGCCGCGTTCGCTGCGAGTGCCGGCGCCCCGACCATGCCCACCTTGTCCAGCCGGCCGCCGATGATGATCAGACGTCCCACGTCCCCCTTGTGAGCGTCATCGGGGCGAGTCGGCAGGGCCGGTATCTTCGTGATGTACTGAATGTCTTCGGGCATGGCGATGGTTCGTCTTCCGCCGTCTCAGGGCCCGTCCGACCGAATGCCCGCGCGGCGGTTGATCAGGGCGGCGATATACCCGCCGGCAAACCCGTTGTCGATATTCACAACCGACACGCCGGACGCACAACTGTTCAGCATGCCCAGAAGGGCGGCCAGGCCGTGGAAACTCGCTCCGTATCCGATGCTGGTCGGCACCGCAATCACCGGGCAATCCACCAGCCCGCCCACGACACTGGGCAACGCCCCTTCCATGCCGGCAACCACCACCGCCACGTTAGCCGACTGCAGATCCTCGGCATGAGCGAGCAGCCTGTGAAGACCGGCCACCCCCACGTCCACGATCATCCGCGTACGCTGGTCCATGATCTCGGCCGTAACCTGGGCTTCCTCCGCCACGGGCAGATCGCTGGTGCCGGCCGCGATGATGGCAATCGTACCCGCCGACCATCGCGGCTCCTGCTGGCGAACGGTGATCGCCCGGGCCGCTTCGTGATACTGAGCGGCCGGAAATCGGGCCGCGACCGCCTCGTACATCTCCAGGGTTACCCGCGTCCCCAGGAGGTTGCCGCCCGATTCCAGCCGCTTGGAGACGATGGCCCTGACCTGCTCGATGGTCTTCCCCTCGCAGTAGATGACCTCGGGGAAGCCGCAGCGGATCGCCCGGTGATGGTCCACCTTCGCGAACCCCAGGTCCTCAAACGGCAGGGCCCGCAGGCGCGTGACCACATCATCCAGGCTCACCTCGCCGCGTCCGAATGATCCGAGCAGCTCTCGCAGGGTGTTCTCGTTCATTGGTACTGGACAAGTGTATGCGTGCGATGAATTTCGGGCAAGACGAGGAGCCTGCGCTCAGTTCGCCTGCGCATCGGCCGCGAGGTCCGCCCGTTCGCCGCGCAGGTACAGGTGGTAACCCAGCGCCGCGATCATCGCACCGTTATCCCCGCAGTATGCCATGGGAGCGGCATGGAAGGTCAGGCGACGCTCTTCGCAGGCGTCAGCCAGCGCCTGGCGCAGGGCTTTGTTGGCCGCAACCCCTCCGCCCAACACCACCGCATCCACGTTCCGCTGGTCTACGGCACGCATGGTCTTGCGAACCAGAACATCCACCACCGCCGCCTGGAAACTGGCCGCAATGTCCGCGATATCCTGCGGAGTCTGCCGCTCCAGGCCGCCTTCCGTCCGACCCGGTCCATGCACATGGTACAGGACGGCGGTCTTCACGCCGGAAAACGAAAAGTCCAGCGAGTCGGACCTCAGCAGGGTGCGCGGGAACGCGATGGCCTTGGGACTTCCGTTGCGAGCCGCCCGCTCGATCTCCGGCCCGCCGGGGTAGCCCAAGCCCAGAATCGTGGCGACTTTGTCAAACGCCTCGCCGGCCGCGTCGTCCGTCGTGACCCCCAGCCGCTCGATGGCGTCGAAACCCCGAATCTCGTACAGCGACGAGTGCCCGCCGGAAACGATCAGCGCGACGGCCGGCCAGGGCGGCGTCTCCAGGCCGATCGCGGGGCTGCACGCGTGAGCCAGCACGTGATCAACGTACACCAGCGGCTTGCCCCAAACCCAGCTCAGCGTCTTGGCCGCTGTCATCCCGATCAGCAACGACCCGACCAGCCCGGGCCGCTGCGTGACGGCGATGACGTCGATGTCGTCCGCCCGCGCCCCGGCCGTCTCCATGGCCTCGCGAATGACGCCGTCGAGACACTCGATATGCGCCCGCGACGCGATCTCCGGCACCACGCCGCCGTATTTCCGATGCAGGTCCACCTGCGACGCAACAACGTTGCTGCGCACGTCGTTCCCGTCCACGACCACCGCCGCGGCGGTCTCATCGCAGGAAGTCTCAATGCCCAGAACTACTGTCATACGCACCCGCCGCAAAAACCCCCGGGCACCCTTCGCCCGTGCCGGCGACGCTCTCCGGCGTGGAGCATACCGAGAGGGTGGGTCACTGGCTATCGACCGATCGCGGAAATGGCTGGCTGCCGTGAACCGGGCTCAGACAGCCGGAGCCGGCCTCACTCCCCGGGGCGGAAGCCGCAGCCCCCCTACTGAGCCGAACCGATGCACAATTCGTCGGCATGGAAATCGGTGATCTGCTTCTCGCCATCCACGTAGAGGTTCTCGCAGTCGACGCGGCTGAGATGGGTGCAGCCAATGACGAATTCGTCGATGAAGTAATAGCAGGCGCCGGAAGCGCAGTATATCCCGGCTTGGTACTCGCCGTGAAAGACCAGGTCACATTGCTCGGGCTCGGCGTCGGCACAATGGACCCGGCCCTCCGGGGTCGTGTACACGCACGCGCCGTCGGGTGAGTCCACCCGCGAACACGGCACTGCCGGGTAGAACTGCCCGACGACCTCGCAGGTGGAACGCGCCTGCTGCCCGCACGTGCTGACGGCTCCAAACTGCATGACGCACGCCCCCCACTCCAGATCGCCGCACTCCACCTGTTCACAGGGACACACGACATCGGCGCAGGTGAACCCCTCCCAGAACGTGCCACTCCGCGCCTCGCACGCCCGGGCGTCCGTGTCGAGGCAGGGGACATCGTCGTCGAGCGTGCAACAGGCTCCGCCCCCGGGAACCGTGCAGTCCACGTGGCAGGCCAGCGTACACCGCTCCTCGCAGAATCGAACCTGGTTCTCGAGCAGGTCCCGCACGGACCATTCCACGCGAACCATGGACCAGTAAGCATTCCAGAGGTGATCCTCGAGGTTGGGATCGTCGCTGGTCTCTCGCCAGGCGTCGCCTAGACCATCGGCCGTGCTCACAACGATGGCCAAGGCCACCTGCAACCCGAAGAGGTGCTCATCGACCGCTGGGTTGCCGGCCTGGCTGATCGAGGCGAAAGGTTCCTCTCGTGCTAAAGCTGTCGCGGTCGCCGCGGGGGTACGGATGCGCAGAGTCTGAGCCCCCGAGACAATCGCCCCGACGGTACCGGGATGTGCCGCAATCCAGTCCCGGGGCAGAGAGACATCCGCGCCGGTCTCGGCGGCGAGTTCGTCCAACGCCGCGAGGATTGCCTCATCACTGAAATCGGGGGCGATGCTGTAGGTCGCAGACTCCTCGCCCTGAGAAGACTGCACATCGGCCCTGGCGGAATCATCGGACCACGTAAATGAAGCTTGAACCGAGGGGCCGGCCAGATAGGTCGGACGGCGGCGTTCGTCCAGCCGAACTTCCACTACGCCCTCGTCCGGGACTGCCACGATTTGGCTCAGGTAAGGGGCATCACACGCGTCGCCCACACCGTCGCCGTCAGCGTCGACCTGGTCGGCATTGGCCGTGGCGGGGCAGTTGTCCTCCGCATTCACCAGGCCGTCATTGTCACTGTCCAGTAGTGCGCCTGTGCTCTGGTTGTCGTTGCGGTTTCCGCCTCCATCAGAACGGTCAGATCCGCCCCCGCCCGCCCCCTGTTCGCAGCCGCCGCCGAGCACGATGCACAGCGCAGAACAGCAAATCAGCATGGAACGGAGCTGCCGCACCGCGCTGGGGTTCAATGCCGATGCGGAATGCTTACGCATCAATGCGCTCCGGCAAACAATGAATCTGATAACGGGTGCCCAAACTCGCATATCAGACTACCATACTGGACCGCGCCATTCAAGCGTGGCTTGTC
>CAZBFW010000233.1:0-6540 GCA_964491135.1 uncultured Phycisphaeraceae bacterium
GCCATGCCCCGGGCAAAGGAGATCCCGATTCGCAGCCCGGTGAAGCTGCCCGGCCCGCCCGATACGTACACCTGGGCAATCGAACGGGCAGGCACTGCGCGCATCCGGCAGGTGTCGTCGATGGTCGGAAGCAACTCCACCGCGTGCCGCAGGTTCGCACTGAAGGTCCGGACCTCAAGAACGTCCGCGCCTCGCCCCAGGGCCACGCTCCCGATTCGCCCGGAGGTCTCGATGGCCAGGTTCCATCCCGCCCGATCGCTCGGGGGAGGCGGCAGTCGTGACGGGGCTTGCGGCTCCATGGCCGGTCATTCTAGGACGTGCCCGGCAATTGGACAGCCCCGCCCCGGGTACCTGTTGCATCGATTCAGCGGATCGGCCATAATGCCCGGTCTGTCGATTTCGCAAGGAGACGCCATCATGGCCCATAGCCGACGTGCCCGGCTGGACAAACGCAAGGCAGACGCCATCGAGATCCGCCGGGTCAATGCACTGAGCAAGACGAAAGAACGCGCCCGTCGGGACGCCCGGATGCTGGGAATCGTCCGGGCTGGCGCCCTGCCGTATACGCCGGACGTCATGTCCTGGCTGAGCGCGAAGCTCGACAAGCCCGCTCGCAAGATCACGGCGGTCGACGTCAGCACCTTGGTCAAGGCGTGAATCGGCCCTCGATGCGACCCACCACGCGCGGTCCGCAGGGCGGCCGGCGGATAAAGCACTGCTGACAAATGTATCTGTTCGGTACATTCGTGGGGAACCCCTATCGGCGGTGTAGCCGGTGCGCTCGCACAAGACGCTTGACTGCCGATGAACATGTCGATAGCTATTTGACCGAGTGAAGTTGGAGAGTCCCGCGGGCAGGCCCAGTCCCAGGCGCAGGTGGGCCCAGTTCAGGAAATGCCCGCGGTCGCTCTCCCGAGCCATCTCTATCCGAAAGTGTTGTGCTGGCGTAGCGGTCGACGAGTTTGTGCGCTTCAGATCAAGAAGGACGCCGAAGCGAATTGTCGTTGCGGCTCTAAAACAGTGCTGCTTGACCCCACCGGGCATCGGGCCTGCCGGGTTGAGCGAACGCTGACGTGGTGCCCGCATTCGGCGGTCTCGAGCTAAAGGAGGAATCTGCAATGAGTTGCAAGTCTCGGTCGTGGCTGGTTGCGGGCGTGCTGGTCGGCGCGTTGTGCGTCGCGGGTTACATGGGATGCTCCACTGGTGGCGGCGGTGGCGGCGGCGGTGGAGGAGGTCAACAGGAGCCGCCAACGTCTTTCGCGTTGGGGGCCGTACAGCCGCCGGCCGAGGAAGTGAATCGCCGGCCGCAGGCCATCAACCCCTTTGCGGCAAACGCCAACGTGCAACTGCCCAACCAGGCGGATCTGTCGGCCGAGATGCCGCCGATGGGCGACCAGGGGCAGTTGGGATCGTGCACCGCTTGGGCGGCCGGTTATGCGGGGGCGACGTATACGGCGGCCAAGGCCTACGGATGGGCGCCCACCTCATCTGACCGGCAGGCCAGCCCGGGCTATTTGTACAACACGCTGTTGGCCACGGACAACCTCGATTGCGGCAGCGGCACGTACATCGCGACGGCCATGAACCTGCTGGTGTCAACCGGGTGTGCGAGCCTGCAGGTCCAGCCGTATTACGACGACCAGTGTCTTGACCCGGCGGCCGCGGATGCGGCGAACTTCCGGATCGGAAGCTTCAACCGGGTGGATCCGGCCGATCGCAATGCGGTGAAGGGCGAGCTTGCCCAGGGACGCATCATCGTCATTGGTGCGACCTTGGACGACGACTTCATGAATTACACGGGGGACGCGGTGTACCAGGGCAGCGGTGTGCCGCTTCAGCAGGGCAGCGTGCATGCGGCCCACGCCATGGCCTGCGTCGGCTACGACGACGCCCGGGGGGCGTATCGCATCATGAACAGCTGGAGCACGCAGTGGGGAGACCGCGGATTCATGTGGATGGCGTATGAGACGTTCGAGCGTTCCGTGTTTGAGGCGTACTCCGTCCAGCCGGCGGGCGATCGCGAGCCGCCGATCGATCCCGATGACGGAGACGGAGATGGAGACGGAGACGGCGGCGGTGATGAACCGATTCCCGAGCCTCAGGGCTACCTGGATGAGGCGTTCCAGTTTGCGGATGCCAACGCCTTCGGCGACACCATCGTGTACCTCGTCTTCTTCTACCACTTTGACGAGCCCGTATTCATCCGCACCGTCACGGTCACCGACCCGGAAGGCGGGCAGGGTGAGCAGACCTTCAACCAGGCCTTTGGCGACGGGTACGTGTACTTCATGAAGACGGACGGAACGCAGTTCGCTCCCGGAACCTACACCCTCCGATTCGACACGCAACTGCGGAACGGGACCGACAAGATCTATGAAGGCCAGGCCCAGATCGAGAAGCTGGGCGGCGACGGCTCCGCCGACCAGATCTGCTACGATTACTGCACCTGGGCGTTCGACGGCGAGTGCGATGACGGCGGCGACGGGGCCGTCACCGGGCTGTGCGAGTACGGCACGGACTGCGCGGACTGCGGGCCGCGGGAAGGGGACAACCCGTACTACTACGACCCCGACGACTACGACTGGTACGACTACGGGTACGATTACGACTGGTACTACGACGATCCCTACGGTGACTGGGACTACGACTTCGACGGCGACCCGTGGGACTACTACTACGGATACGACTATTACGACTACGGCGACGACTATGACTACGGCGGGGGCGCCAAGAAGATCCATCGGACCTTCCGAGGCGTGCCCGTGGAGACGCCGCCTCACGCGCGCAGCCTGCCCGCCACCGGCGTGGATGGCCGGACGCTGGGCGCCAACCGCCAGGCGGTTACGTATCGTGCGCCGTCGGCCCGATAGGCGCGGCGCGATGGACAACGATTGACCGGCATACGGGGAGCCGCGTCCGCGCAGGGCGCGGCTCCCTTTGCCTGCCCGGCGGGCGGCGCCCGTCTGGTTGCACCTGGTGCGGAGATGAGCTGGTGACGTTACTGCTGCGACGAGGCCTGGTGGGGACGTGCTTGCTGGCGTTGGCGGTCGCCGGGTGCCGACGCGCGGAGCCGGCCGCAAGCTCCGCCGCCGGTCGGCTCGAGCGGCCCGATATCGTGCTGATCACCCTTTGTACGTTCCGCATGGCCCACACCGGCTTTGGCGGGTACGACCGCGACACCACGCCATTCCTCGATTCCCTGGCCGCCTCCGGCGTGCTGTTTGAGAATGCCACCAGCGCCTCCTCCTGGACCAAGCCCTCCGTCACGAGTCTGCTGACCGGCCTGACGCCCAACGTGCACGGCCTCACGGACATGTCCGGAGACCGGGACATCATCGCCGGCGAGTTCACGCCCCAGCGGGTTCTGGCCGACGACGTGCTGACCCTGGCCGAGTGTCTGAAGGGTGCCGGCTACGCCACCGCCTCCCGCGTGAACAACGTGCAGGCCGGCGAGTTCTACAACACAGCCCAGGGGTTCGACGACGCGGTCACGTCGCACGATGTGGACACCCCGGCGATGCTTCGTGACTTCGAGGACTGGCTGGCCCGTCAGCCCGCGGGGCAGCCGATCTTCTTCTTCATGCTGACCCGCGACGCGCACATGCCGTACGATCCGAACTACGAGTATTTCGTGAAGTTCAACCGGTCCGAGCGGGTCCCCCCGCGCGATTCGTTCCCCGGCTACCGGCAGTGGCTGCACAGCCGCGTGAAGAGGCGGTTGGACGACCACCGCTCCGTGGCTCCGGAAACGCAGCAGCAATTCGTAGACCTGTACGATGCGGAGCTGGCCCAGTTGGACCAGGCCCTGCGGACCCTGCCGGAGATTCTGGAGCGGGCCGGCCGCAGGAATCGCACGCTCATCGTGGTGATTGCGGATCACGGAGAGCGGTTTTTTGAGCACGGCAAGGTCGGGCACGCCGGCATCCCGGATGAGGCGACCATCCACGTGCCGCTCATTTTTGCGGGTCTTGACGTGCCGGTGGGCAAACGAGTGACGCCGGTCGTTCGCAGCATTGACGTATACCCAACCCTCGCAGCCTTGGCGGGCGCCGACGCCCCGGACGTTTTGCAGGGCACCAGCCTCGTGCCGATGCTCTATGGGCCGCCGGAAGAGGCGGAAAAGCTCACCGCTTTTGCCAGCTTCATGAACTTCCACCACACGGTCCGGCTGGAAAACTACAAGCTTCACCTGTGGCGCGGCGGCCGGCGCACGCTGTATGACCTGAACGTCGATCCCGGTGAGCTGAACGACGTCTTTGCCCAGCAGCCGGACGTGGCAGAGAGGCTGGACCAGGAACTGATGCGCTGGCTTGACGCGGAGGAGGCCCTGCGGGCCGTGGTTGCCCAAGGCGAAAACCGCGCCCTGACGCCCGATGTCATCGAGCAGCTCCGTTCCCTGGGGTACATTCGCTAAGAAGGGCGTTGGGCGAAACGCAACCGATCGGCCGCTGCCTGGAAATTCCCATTCTGTTATCGCTCCGCATTCCCGCGTTCCGGCCCTGGGTAAGTTCCCCATGTCCTTGCCGGCGTGCCGTCTGTCATGTATTCCCGGGCCTGAATCGGTTGATTCCGGTCGGCACGGTGGAAATGGACGGGGCGGCCCGTCTACAATACGTCGGACGGTGAAGGCGACCCTCGGTCCACAGACCGTTGTTCCGTAGAGAACGGAGGGTGGAGTGCATGCAAACGTTGAATGAGCTGCGACAGCATGAGTTGGTGATTCTGCGACGACTGAGAGAACACCCACTGACGGAATTCGAGCTTGCGAGTGAAGTGGCGGAGCACAGCGGCTTTTCCGCCGACGGCGCCGCCGAACATATGGAGGGCTGGCTTGAGGCCCTCAAGGAAGCCGGCTACATCTGGGCCGGCCGCCTCTACAACGAGAAGGGGCAGTTCATCCGCGCGGCCGCCCTGACCAAGGCCGGCCGCGAACTGGTCCGCTGAGACCTCGGAACCGGACCCCGGACCGAGCCAAACCTGCAGAACCCCACGAGCCGCCCCCAGCCGGGCGGCTTTTTTTTTGTGCTGATCGCGGGCCGTCGAACGACCGCTTCACCGCGCGCGACGGAGCCCGAAGACCGTGAATCGGGCCGGCCGGCTTCGCATCCCGACGACCCTCCGCTTCCGCATCCCTCCGGCCCCCGAGCCCCTCCCTCGTCAGGGCGAGCCGTCCTCCGCACCCGATCACCGCTTGTGCAGAGAAATGCTGATCGTTGTGCCCTCCACCGGGTCGGTCGTGGTGTACGAGAGAAGATCCCCGCCGCACGTGTAGCCGCCTTCGGCCAGCAGGACAAACAGGCCGGGACCGCCGGCAAGCGGTACTTGTCCGAGGATGTTGTCGATCATGAAGCCTGTCATCGCCGACGTGTCGATCTCGCTGACGTCCCAGTCGCCGCCGGATGCCTCGATGCGACCGGTGGCCGTGCCGCGCGAGTGCTGGTTGGTGACGACGCCGATCTGCGAGTCAGCGGACGTGAGGGGCTGCATGTCGCTGAAATCCCACTCGGCCAGGCCGTCGGCGTGAATCGTGACCACGGCGCCCGCGCCGCCGCGCGCGTTCAGGGCGGGAAGGGGCCCGGGAAGGACCCACTCGTCGCTCTCCCACGTTCCCACGATGCAGGCGTCGACGCTTTCGGCGGGCGGCGGCTCGGGCTGATTCTGACGGCGGCAATAGTCGTCCAGCGACAGCCCGACGATCTCCAGGGTGGTTTCTTCCGTGGTGCCGGCCACCGAGACCATCGCGGAGAGCGAGGGGATCGGGGTCTGCGGGGGGAAGCCGGTGGTACCGGGCGGGCATTCGCATCCGTCGATCTTCCGGCAGTAGGCCTGTCCGTCGATCTCGGTGAGCAGGGACTCGCCGCCGTCGTCCCAACTGATCCGGCCGTGCCGGCCTCCGCCGGCCTTGAAACGCACGATGTCGGCCTCGAAGCCAATGTGAGCGATGCGCGTGCCGGGCTCGGTGACGTTGGCCGTGAAGCGTTTGCCGCTCACCAGGGTGCCCGCGGGCACGCTGACCGTGGCGTCGGCGGGCGCCTCGGGCATGTACCACGCGTCGCCGCGTGCCGGGTCCAGTGCCAGGGCGCTGGCCCATGTGTCGTCGAAATCCGACCCCGACGGCGCAATCAGGTGGGCGAACACGTCGTGACTGCCGGTCATCGTGTACGCGTCCGGGTAGCGGCCGAAGAGGTCGGCACCGATCGAATGGAGGTGAAAGAAGAAGCCCGCGGCATCGTACGTTCTCGCGTACAACGGACGAAGGGAAGTCAGTATGTAGAGCGAGAACGACGCGCGATCCGCGGTGGGGTTAAGGCGGCCGCCGGCATAGTCGGGGAAACCCTCGCTGAACCAGTCCGGCTGCTCCAGGGAGTCGGTGGCCGGCACCCAGGTTGCCTGGAAGCAGTGGACGAGCTCATGCGAGAGCACCATTCGCAGTTTCTCCTCGCTTGCCGCCTCGACGCGGTTGACCAGGAGTTGCACGCGGCAGGAGGACGCGGGGTCCAGGCCGCAGTCGGTCCCGGACTGAGGTGACGCCCAGGCGAG
>CAZBFW010000234.1:0-6524 GCA_964491135.1 uncultured Phycisphaeraceae bacterium
GTCAGCCGATCAACGTACGTCAGCCGATCAACGCGCGCCAGTTGACCAACACTCGGACTCCAGGGCGCCTGCCGTTTCTCCGCAGGGGGTGCGGCGGGGCCGGCTTGGCTTGATGGCCGAATGGCCGCCTACCTTCCGCACCCTTTTGGTCGCATGCTTTACGTGGGCACTGGGCTTTGCGGCGTTTGAGCGGTTCCTCTCGCCGTTTTTGCGGGAAGCAGGGATACCTGTCGTCTCGATCGGCTACTTCCATGCGCTGAGCGGGGTGACCGGCGCGTTGGCGTCGGCAGTCGGCGGCCTGTTTGCTGACCGGCTCGGGCGGCGCGCTGTGCTGTTCGGGGGCCGGGCGCTGCGCGTTCTCGGTTGGGTCTTGATCCTGCTGTTTCCGCGTGCGCGGTGGCTGGTCCCGATTGCGTGCGTCTGGGGGTTTGGGATGGCGGCGAGCGGCGCGTTCATCCCCATCATCGCCGAGTCGTCGCCACGCGGCCAGCGGGCCCTCGGGTTTGCGGTGACAGGCGTGGTCGAAGCCCTCGGCAGTATGGTCGTGCCGGTTACGATCGGCGCGATAGCTGACAGGTTGGGACTCCAGGCTGCGCTGGCTCTTGCGGTGGCGCCGGGCCTCGTCACGCTCTACGTTATTACCCGGCTCGAGGAAACCATGGCCGGAGCCCGTACCGCAAACGGGCGAGAACCGGCAGGCGATGCCCCGGCGGAGAAGGTGGCGGTTTCCGCGGGGCTGCGCTTTTTGCTCTCGCCCGCGGGAAGGGGCGCCGCGGTGATGGCCATGATCTGGATGGTCACCGGTTTTGAGTCGGGGTTCATGGCCCCTGTGTGGGCCCTGTATGTGACGGACCGGTTCGGGGTCACTTACGCCGGGCTGGGCATCGTGGCAACCGCGTCGTCGGTCGGGGCCATTCTCGGCCAACTGACGGGAGGGCGGACGGCCGACCGCGTGGGGTACTCCAAGCTAATGATGGTCTGCCTTGTCTCCACATCGGTGACGTATGCTTTGATCCCGGTGGCGTCGACGCCGTCGACGTTTGCCCTGATGTGGATACTGACCAGCTTTACCGGCTATCTGGCAGCGCCATGCTGGGGCGCCATCGGGTCGAGCGCGATGCCGCGCGCAATCCGTGGCGCTATCGCGGGGCTGTACCAGAGCCTGTCGTCGGCCGGGTTTGCGGCGGGCGGGGTCATCTCCGGCTACGTCTACCTGCGGGGGATCACGCTGCCCTTCTACCTGTTCGCGCTGTGTGAACTAGCGATGTTGTGCCTGGTCGCGGCCGGACTGCGGGCTGGGCTGGCCGGGTTCAGCGGCGCTGCCCTGCATGAGGACTAGCGGGCCTGCGGTGTAGCGGGATTGACCGGCGGAGGGGATTGACAGGATGGGGGCGCCTGGCCCAACGGTGCAGAAATCACCGCAGCCAGGCGCCCAACGATGCATACTGCCCCCTTGCCTCCCGTCGCAACGGTGCAATACGCCTCATTGCATCGGCTTGTACCCGCCGTATGGTGCAGATTGCACCACTGCGGCACTGCGAGGCGGGGGTCTCTGCATCACTCCGCCCCTCGCAGTGGAGCAAATTGCCGCATAGGTAGCTGCGGACGGCCGTCCGCGGCCGCGGCCGGCCCGTCCGCCGAGGCTAGCTGGCGTCCGCGTCCGCCGAGGCTAGCTGGCGTCCGCGTCCGCGGCCGCTGCCCCTGCAGCCGTTGGCCCGCCCGCCGAGGCTAGCCGGGCCCGCAGTCGCCGCGAGTCCCCGCCGCAGTCCCGTACTCGCCGCTAGTCCCCTGCAGCGGGCCCCATGAACCGCTCAAACCAGCCCACGATGCGTTCCAGCCGCTCCACGCGGTTGCGTGGTTTGCCGCCGCGCGATAGCTCGTGGTTCTCGCCGGCGAAGCGGACAAATTCGGTTTCCACGCCGAGGCGCTTGAGGGCGATGTACCACTGCTCGCCCTGTTCCATGGGGCACCGGAGATCCTGCTCGCTGTGGATGATCAGGGTCGGGGTTCGCACGTACGGCGCGTAGCGGATCGGTGAGCGTTCCATGATGAAGTCCTCGTCTTCCCAAAGGTCGGCCCCGCCCATGCCGTGCCTGTCGCCGGTCCAGCCGATATCCGACACGCCGTACTTGGTGTAGAGGTTGGACATGCTGCGCTGCGTGACGGCAGCCGCGAAGCGCGTCGTGTGGCCGATCAGGAAGTTGGTCAAGTAGCCGCCCTGGCTGCCGCCCGTGACGCCCATGCGTTTGGGGTCCGCCCACCTTACGCGGGCCAGGAAGTCCGACGCCGCCATCAGGTCGTGGAAGTCAATTCCGGCCCAGTCGCCGACAACGCGTTCGGCGAACTCGAAGCCATATCCCTTGCTGCCCCGCGGATTGGTGTAGAACACTCCGAACCCGCGTGCGCACAACAGCTGGAACTCGTGGTTGAACGCAACGCCGTACGTCGAGTGCGGGCCGCCGTGGATCTCGAGGACCACCGGGTGGCGTTCGGCCGAACCCGGCACGAAGTTGACCGGCCGCATCAGCCAGCCTTCGATGCGGCCACCCTCGACGCTCGGGAAGATGACGCGTTCCGGCCGCGACAGGGTGTATTCGGAGAGCCAGTCTGCAAGGCGCGTTAGGCGCCGCAGCCCGATCAAGCGCTCGTTGACCGGGCACCCGACCGGCGTCAGGGGTTCGAGCAGCATTGCCTCCGAATTGCGGCCGGCCACCGTCAACGCCTCAAGGGTGCCGACATACACCTCGCCCGGGTTGTCCGGCCCGCCGCCGATCAGGGCTACGGTTGCCGGCGTCTTTGTTGCTCCGCCGGCGGGCGTCTTGACGGCGAACGACCCGACCACGGGAACGTCGTCGTCGCCCGTGAGGACCTCAACGTTGGGGTAATACTCGTCGAGCGGGATACCTTCGGGCAGGGAAACCCGGTACAGCCTGCTCAGTCCGCCGTCCGTCGCCGTGAAGTAGATCCACTTGCCGTCGCCCGACCAGGCCGGCGCTCCTCCACCGCCGTCCGCCCGGACGTCCGTCCCGACCGAGTTGCCAAGGCTCCGGTCAAACCCGTCCAGGATGTCAAGCCACGGCGCCATCGCCTCGGTACCGCGCACCGCCTGGTCAAATGGCATCAGCCACAGGTGGGTATTGTAGGCTCCGCCCATTTCGGCTTCGCTTCCCGCGGCCGCCAGCCAGCGACCGTCCGGAGACCACGAGACCGCGATCAGCGAGCCGGGATGTGTCACCGATAGCTCGATGGCCGGGAGTTGTTCTTCGCCGGGCGTTTGCGGCGCTCCCGGCGCTCCCGGCGCTTCCGGCGCCCTCGAGTCAGCACCGCCTGACGGGTTGCCAGCTTGACCGCCAGCCCCGCCCGTCGTCCCACCGCCCACCACCGCGCTGACGTCAACCGCGAACAGGTCCGTGCGCGGCCGGAGTTCGCGGTCGGGGCGGCGCGCCGACGAGAACGCAATCCACTTGCCGTCGGGGGACCAGCCGGACAGATTGTCGTCAAACTCGCCGAACGTGACCTGTGTCGCCTTGCCGGTCGCCACTTCGACAAGGTGGATCTTGAGATGGCGGTCGTCGATGAAACCACGCCCGTTGAACTTGTACATCAGGCGCGTAACCACGGTGACGTCGGTGTTCTCGCCTGGTTTCCAGCCGGTGGCCGTCCAGTCGCCTGGCTTGGCCCGCTCCTCCTTGGGCGGCCGGCGGCCGATCGCGAGCCAGCGCCCGTCGGGCGACCACTCGATCGCCGAAACGCTCCCGCCCAGGTCGGTAAGGCGTGTTGCCTCGCCGCCGCCGACCAGGTCGAGCAGCCAGACCTGGCCGCCGTCGCCGCGGTCCGAAACGAACGCCAGCTTTGTGCCATCGGGGGAGTAGCGGGGCAGGCGGTCGCCGGGACGTCCTTTGGCCCCCGCCCCGCGCGTCAGCTGGCGGGGCTCACCCGTCGCCGGGGTAGGTGCGGTCCAGATGGTGGTTTCATAGTCGTTTGTGTCAAGGTGCAGCGAGGTCACGGTGTAGGCCACGTGGCTTGCGTCCGGGGAGAGTTGCACGTCACCGGGCAACCGGAAACGGACGAGATCAGTCGAACCGATCTTGCGTTTGGCGTCCATGGCTAGCCTCCTTGGTTACGGTCGGGGTCTTGGTCGTGGAGTTCACCCTCGTGTGCGCCGGTCCCTACCGCGTGCCGGCAGGGGGGGTTGGGCGCTTCTATGCCGAAACTTGCCCCGAGCGCTATCACCAAGGGAGGTTTCCAGATGGCCAAACATGTCCTGTTGCATGAGTTGACCCGTCCTGCCTTCGAGGAGTACCTGCAGAGCACCCCGGAGCCCGTCGCGCTGATCCCCGTCGGGTCGATTGAGCAGCACGGCCCGCACCTGCCCCTCGGCATGGATTCCCTCGCCGCAGTCAACATCTGCAAGGCGGTGGCCGAGCGCGCCAATTGCGTTGTGGCTCAGGCGTGCCTGCCCGGGTATTCTCCGCATCACATGGGTTTCAAGGGCACGATCACCTTCCGCGAGGAAACCCTCGTCGCCGTCCTCTACGACACGATCGAGAGCCTGGTCCATCACGGGATCAGGAAGATCATGCTGATCAACGCCCACGGGGGCAACGCGCAGATCGTCGCCTACGCCGCCCGGATGGCCGCCCGCAAATACGGTGCGACGGTGCTTGTGCCGCAGCAGCCGCCCGCGCCGGACTCCAAGGCGGCCCTCAAGGACTACGTCATCCGCCACGATGTCCACTCGGGCAAGGGCGAGACGGGGCTGGCGTTGACCATGTTCCCGGAGCTGGTGGAGATGGAGCGGGTCAAGGGTTTCAAGCCGACGGCGCGGTGGTACGAAGGCAGCAAGCACCTCGCCGACCCGGAGAACGAAGACCTGTTCTGGGCGGCGCAGGTTCTGTCGGCGTACATCGGCGACACGCACCAGTATACTTCGTCGGGCGTTTGGGGGTATTCAGACCCCAACGACGCCGACGTGGAGCAGTCCAAGGAGCGGTTCGAACGGATGGTCGGCGGCCTGGTCAAGCTAATCGAAATCTGGCGGACGGTCCCCGAGCGCCCGCTCAAGGAGTAGGAGCCTGTGCGTATACCCGACCAGCAGACCCTGGAGAAAACCTACGCGGCCATCGACGCCCGGCGGACGGAGTTCACCGCCGAACTGCAGGCGATTTGCCGCCAGCCCAGCATCGCCGCCCAAGGCGTCGGCATGCAGGAAGCCGGGGCAATGGTCCGCGACCTGATGGAAAAATCGGGGCTCAAGGTACAGTTCATCCAAACCCCCGGTTATCCGGTCGTCTTCGGCGAACTCGACGTCGGCGCGCCCAAGACGTTGCTGTTCTACGATCATTACGACGTCCAGCCGCCTGAGCCGCTCGAAGAGTGGACCCACCCTCCCTTCGGCGCGGAGATTCACGACGGAGTGCTGTATGCGAGAGGCTGTTCGGACAACAAAGGAAACCTTGTCGCCCGGCTCCAGGCCATCCGCGCACTGCGCGAGGTCGCCGGCGACCTGCCCCTGAACATCAAGTTCGTGGCCGAAGGCGAGGAAGAGATCGGCTCGGTGCATCTGGGCGACTTCGTGATGGCCAACCGGGATCGCCTCAAGGCCGACGGCGCGATATGGGAATCCGGCTACAAAAACGCCGCGGGACAGCCGGGCATGTACTTCGGGATGAAGGGCATGTGCTATGTGGAACTCAAGGTGCGCGGCGCAAATCGCGACCTGCATTCGGCGAGCGGCGCGGTGATCGAGAACCCGGCGTGGCGGCTCGCCTGGGCGCTCAACACGCTCAAGGGGCCGGACGAGCGGGTGATGCTGGATGGTTTCTATGATGATGTCGTCCCGCCCACCGAAAAGGACCTGCAGTGGATGCGGCGCGATCCGGCGGACGAGCGACGGGGGCTGGAGACGCTTGGACTGCAGCAGCACCTGCTCGGGCTGACGGGCAAGGAGCTGTACATCAAATCGCTGTTCCAGCCGACGTGCACGATCTGCGGCCTGACGGCGGGCTACCAGGGGCCGGGCATGAAGACGGTGCTGCCCAGGGAAGCGAGCGCCAAGCTCGATTTCCGCCTCGTGCCCAGGCAGGACCCGCATAAGGTGCTGGCGTCGCTGCGCAGGCATCTGGAGGAGCGGGGTTTCGGCGATTTTGAGATCACGCCGCTCAGCCTCGAGCCGGCGGGGCGGACGTCGCTCGATGACCCGATCGTCGAGGTGCTTGCCCAGACGGCCCGGGAAATCTACGGCGTCGAGCCGTCGCTGGCGCCGACGCAGGCCGGGAGCGGCCCGTTCCACTTGTTCTCGGAGGAACTGGGCATCCCGACGGGTTCGGTCGGCGTGGGCTGGCACAAGGCCAACAACCACGGGCCGGACGAGAGCATCAGGATGGACGACTACTTTCAGAACATGAAACACGTTGTGTTGTTCATGGCGCGGTTCGCAATCCGCTGACCGCTGGCTGCGCTGCCGCTGGCTGTGCCGCAGCAGCCGCCCCGCTGCCGTCGCGGCCACCACCGCAGCAGCCGCC
>CAZBFW010000235.1:0-6494 GCA_964491135.1 uncultured Phycisphaeraceae bacterium
GAGGCTGAAGCCTACGGGCATGGCACCCGACACCCGGCGCATTTTCAGAGCAGCAACAGAGGGGTCTCTCGGCCCAGAGAGATGGTGAAACATGCCTGATCGGCGCAATCGTCGCGAGTTTCTGGTCCAGGTGGGTGCGGCTGCGGTGGGGGCGGCCTTGGGCGGCCCGACCCTGGCTCGCGCGGCGGAGCCGGCGGCGGAGCGCCCGTCGCCCCGCGTGGTGATCGGTCGCGACGAGGCGCTCGCCAAGGGCGAGCCGTCCGAGCACGCGGAATCGACTCGCAAGTTGCTCGATGCCGCCATGCAGCGTCTCACCGGGGCATCAGACGCGGCGGCGGCCTGGCGAACGTTCTTCCAGCCGGCCCATCGCGTCGGCATCAAGGTGAACACGCTGGGCTACTCCACGCATCCGGTGGTTGTGGATGCCATTGTGGCCGGGCTGCGCGCGGCGGGCGTGCCGGCCGAGAACATCCTGATCTGGGACCGTTTTGACTCGGAGCTGGTCCGGGCGAAGTTCCGGCTGAACAAGTCGACCGCCGGTGTGCGCTGCTTCGGCACGGACGCGGACCGCGTCGGCCGGGGGTACCAGGAGCAGGTGGAGACGAACGGCCGGATCGGGTCGTGCTTCTCCCGGATCGTGGCGGAGCAGGTGGATTCGCTTATTTGCGTGCCGGTGTTAAAGGACCACAACCTGGCCGGCGTGTCGCTGGGGATGAAGAATTTCTACGGGGCGATCCACAATCCGAACAAGTATCACGACCACAACTGCGATCCGTACGTGGCGGACGTGGTGTCGCATCGATTCATCTTGCCAAAGTGGCGGCTGACGGTGGTGGATGCCGTGCGGGGTCAGTACCACGCCGGCCCCGGGCGCAGTCCGGAGTATTTCTGGCCGTTCGGCGGGCTGGTGGTGGGGGCCGATATCGTGGCCGTCGATGCGGTGGCGGCGGACGTGCTGGAGACCAAGCGGCGCGATGCGAGCCTGCCCGCCCTGGCGGATGAGAACCGACCCTGCCGGCACATTGTCACCGCGGGCGCCCGCGGCCTGGGCGAGGCGGACTTGAAGCGGATCGAACGGGTCGAGGTCTGACCATGGAGCCCCTCGATAACATCTTCCTTCATCCCACCCGGCGCGACGTGCTTCGGCTGGGCGTCGCCTGCGGCGCGGCGGGCCTGCTGTGCGGGCGGCGTAGCGCAGCGGCCCAGGACGCGGCGGGCACCGGCGCCCTGGAAGGACCGAAGCTGGAGGGTGTGGTCCGGCACGAGGCAAGGCATTGGGAGTCCCTGCCCGACCGCCGCGTCAAGTGCCTGCTCTGCCCGCGCGAGTGCGAGGTGGCCGACGTGGAACGCGGCTATTGCGGCGTGCGCGAGAACGTGGGCGGGCGATACCAGACGCTGGTGTACGGCGCACTGTGCTCGGCCAACGTCGACCCCATCGAGAAGAAGCCGCTGTTTCACTACCGGCCGGGGACCACCGCTTTCTCCATCGCCACCGCCGGCTGCAACATCGAGTGCAAATTCTGCCAGAACTGGCAGATCAGCCAGTTCCGGCCGGAGCAGGTGCCCAGCGTGGAAGTCCCGCCGCAGAAGCTGGTCGATTCCTGCAAGGCGGCGGGCAGCCCGACGATCGCCTACACGTACTCCGAGCCGACCATCTTCTACGAGTACATGCACGATACGGCGGCGCTGGCCCGGCAGCAGGGCGTGGGCAGCGTGATGATCTCCAACGGGTACATCCGGGAAAAGCCGCTGCGCGAGCTCTGCCGGGCGCTGACCGGCGTCAAGATTGACCTGAAAGCCTTCACAGAGACGTTTTACGTCGAACAGTGCGCGGGTGAACTCAAGCCTGTGCTGCACACGCTGGAGGTGCTGAAGGATGTCGGCATTTGGTTTGAGCTGGTCGTTCTGATCATCCCGACGCTCAACGACTCCGCGGACGAAATCCGGCAGATGAGCGAATGGGTGGTCAAGCACCTCGGGCCCAATGTCCCCATGCACTTCACCCGGTATCACCCGACGTATCGCCTGACGAACCTGCCCCGCACGCCGGTTTCCACGCTGGAGCGGTGCCGGCAGACGGCCCTGGACGCGGGCGTGCGCTACGCGTACCTGGGCAACGTTCCCATGCACAAGGGCGAGAACACGTACTGCCATTCCTGTGGCACCGAACTGATCCACCGCGTCGGCATGCAGACGACCGACAACCGCATCCGCGACGGCAAGTGTCCCAAGTGCGGCACGGCCATCCCCGGCGTTTGGTCGCAGGATCAGGCCCTGGCGGTCACGAGTCGTCCCGCGGACGTTTGACCGCGGCGAACGCCCCGTCTACAATTCGCATGATGGGCCGGAGCATTCTCGCGACAGGTCTGGTTGCCTGGGCGTTAATCGGAGCGCCCGCTCTGTGCGTGGCCGGTTTGATCCGGCATCCCTGCGAATCCGCCGGGATCGCAAGCCGCACCACGGTTGCGGACTGCGCGTGCGATGCCGACCCGGGTGACCCCGAATCGCCGAACGGCAGCCACGAGGGAGATTGCGACCAGGATCCATGCACCGGACTGGTTGTCCGGCCTGAGTCCCCGGAGGAATTCTCCCAATCCGCGTCGGCGCCGATCGCGACAACTGAGACCGTCCGCTGCGACGTTGCCCTCAATTCGCTCGTACACGCGGCGAACCGGGCCGGCCCTGAGAATCTCGCGAGTCCCGGCCGCTTCCATCCTTCGGATCTGCCTCTGCTGCTCTGATCGCATGCCTTGGATCGGCCGGTGATCGCGTCCGGCTCGGGTGCGGTTCCCCTGCGCCGATTCTCCGTCACGTGCAGTTGGAGGACAGGTAGTATCTCTACCTGCTCCTGCACGGTTATTCCCCCGCAGACAAGCGAACGGTGTGAAAGACCATGCAGCAAATCCGACAGACGCTGTGGAATGGGGTTCGACTCGGCCTTCTGTTGACCGGCCTGGGCGGCGCCGGCTGCGCGCAGGTGAACCCGGCTCCGGATTTCGAACAGGTCCAGGCCCGGGTGCTCGATGCCACCGGACATGCGGATGTATACCGGCCCGACGAAGACGCGCTTGTGGAGGAGCGGGTACGCGTCCTCCGGGATGCAGGACTCACACGCGATGAGGCTGTGCAGGTCTGCCTGCTGAACAACCCGCGTTTCCAGGCGGCGGCCATGGCGGTGGGCATGGCCCGTGCAGACGTGGTGCAGTCCGGGCTGCTGAGCAACCCCACGCTGGGTGTGTCGATGCGGCTGCCGTCGGGCGGAGGGCTGGCCAACCTCGACGTCGCCCTGGCGCAGAATATCGCGGAATTGTGGCAGCTTCCGGCCCGGCAGAACGCGGCGCAGGCGGAGCTGGACGCCGCGATCCTGGACCTGGCCCATACGGCGGCCAATCTCGCGACGCAAACCCAGGCGGCTTACTTCGCGGCAGTCGGTGCGGATGCCCTTCACGCGGTGGCCGTGGAGAACTGCGACGTCGTCCGTCAGGCGACGGAGGCGGCGCGGATGCGACGCGAGGCCGGCGCGGGTTCCGATCTGGATGTGAACCTGGCCCAGGCCCAGTTGCTCGACGCGGAGTTGGCGGTGGCGCTGGCGCGATTGGCGGCCGCGGAGGCACGGGCTGAGCTGGCCGTGCAACTGGGGATCACCGATGACGCGCGCACGCTGGTCCTGGTCGATCCGTTGCCCGAGCGGCCGGCGCCGTGGAGTGACGCCGAGGTTCTGGTCGCCCGGGCCCGTACGCACCGGCTGGACCTTCGCGCGGCGGAACACGAATCAGAGCAGGCGGCGGCGCAATACGCACTCGAAATGCGTCGCGTGTTGCCGACCGTGGAGGCCGGGGTTGCCTTCGAGCGGGACGAGCGGCGGGCAGGCGACGGGAGCTCGGGCCGTCCCTTCATCGTGGGCCCGAGCCTGGGCCTGGAATTGCCGCTCTTCGACCAGAACCAGGCGCAGATCGCCCGGGCGGAGTTTGCATGGCGGCAGGCGGAGAAGCGGCGAGAGGCCGTCGATCGGGAAATGGTGCAGGAGGTCCGCAGCGCCGCCGACCGCGCCGCGGCCGCCTGGCAGGTGTACCGGCTCTGTACGGAGGAATCCGTTCCGCTGGCGGAGCGGAACCTCGCCCTGGCCCGCGAGGCGTACAGCGCCGGCGGCGCCTCGTTCCTGGCCGTGCTGGAGGCCCAGCGATCATTCCTGCAAGCCCGCACGCGGGCCATCGAAAGTCACATGCGCGCCGCACAGACTCTGCCCGCACTGGAGCGCGCGGTTGGCGCGCCGATTTCAGAAGGATCAATGCCATGAAACGGAATGTGCGATTCGTCGTTCGGATCCTCTCTCTGCTCCTCCTTTTCGCCGGCTGCCGCGAGTCCGGAACGATACCCTCGGACACCGACCCGCACGCCGGGCACGATCACGCCGCCCACGACCATTCCCACGCGACGGAGTCAGCCACGAAGGAATGGTGCCTGGAGCATGACGTGCCGGAGTCGGAGTGTACTCGCTGCGACCCGGCACTGGTTGCGAAGTTCAAAGCGGCCAATGACTGGTGTGCCGACCACGGCCTGCCGGAATCGCACTGTCTGCTCTGCAACCCGGAGCTGGAGGCAAAGTTCGCCGCCCTGCGACCGGCCGCACCCGCGAAAGCCGTGTCGCAGGAGCCGGGCGCGTTTGCGGTGGATCGCGTCGGCCCCGCCTTGCGGGGTCCGAATGATCTGCGCTGCGAGGTGGAATCCCTCCAGGTTCGTCTGCTGAACGCCGGCGTGGCCGAGGTGGCCGGCATCCGGACGGAGCGGGTGGCCCGCCGGCCGATCCGCGCCACGATCGAATGCCCGGCCGAGGTACGCTACAACGAAACGAAGCTCGCCCGCGTCACTCCGCGGGTCGCCGGCGTCGTGGCGGAGGTGAACGTGGATTCCGGCGCAAGGGTGAAGGCGGGAGATGCGCTGGCCGTCATCGAGAGCCCGACCCTGGGCGACGCCAAGAGCGAGTACATCCAGAGGCGGGAAACATTCCTGCTGGCCCAGGCGGACCTGGAGCGTCATGATTCCATCCACAATGCCGTCGAGACGCTGATGGCCGCGTGCGAAGAAGCGTCGTGTCCGCAGGAGCTTCGCCGGGCCGGCACAGACGCTCGCCTGGGCGAGTTCCGGAGCCGGCTGCTCCGTGTCCATGCCGACCTGGACCTGGCGCAGGCGAACTTCGCGAGGCAGCAACAACTCGCCGAGAAGGGGATTGCCAGCGAGGAGGCCTTGCAGACCGCCCGGCGGAACCTGGCGGAAGCCGAGGCCGAGTTCGCGGCCACGCATGAAGCGATCGACCTGGAGCTCGAGCGCGAACACCTCCAGTATGAGCGGGCGGTCAAAGTGGCCCGGGTGGCGATGGAGGCCGCCGAGCGACGGCTTCGCATCCTGGGCCTGGGCGATGACGACGTTGCAGCCCTGAACGAGGGCCGGGCGTCTTCGCTGTCACGCTACACGCTGGCCAGCCCGCTGAACGGCGTGGTGGTGCAGCGCGAGGCCGTCGCGGGGGAAACCGTCGACGAGGGCGACACACTCTTCGCCGTCGCCGATCTGTCCACGATGTGGTTGATGCTGAACGTCGACGAGCGGGACGCCGTGGGCCTGAGAACCGGCCTGCCCGTGGTCTTCTCCGTCGATGGACTGCCGGGGCACAGCGTTCAAGGCGTCATCGAGTGGATTCGCCCGGAGGTGGACCCGCGCACGCGGACGGTGCAGGCCCGGCTGACGTTACCGAACGAAGCCGGCCGGCTCCGCGCCTACCTGTACGGAACCGCCCGCATCGCCGTGCATGAGAATGAGCCGGTGCTGACCGTGCCGGACGCCGCCGTTCAGAGTGACGGATGCTGCCAGCTCGTCTTCGTGCAGGAGTCACCCGCCCTGTACCGGCCGCGCAAGGTGACGCTGGGGAGCAAGGCCGGCAGCCATTACGCGGTGCTGGACGGTGTGCAAGAAGGCGAGGCGGTGGCCACGGCGGGCAGCTTCCTGCTGAAAACGGAAATCCTGAAGACCAGTATCGGAGCCGGCTGCTGCGAGGTGGAGCCGGGACGGTGACGTACCATGCTCAACGCGATCATTGACTGGTCACTGAGACACCGGTTCCTGGTGCTGGCCGCGACGATCGGGCTGATCCTGTCCGGGGCCTATTCCGTCCGGCATCTGCCGGTGGATGCCTTCCCCGACACCACGCCCGTACAGGTGCAAATCAACACCGTCGCCCCCGTCCTGGCTCCCGAGGAGATCGAGCAGCAGATCACATTTGCGGTGGAACAGGCGATCAGCGGGCTGAACGGACTGACCGAGGTGCGGTCGTCGTCGCGGTTCGGCCTTTCCCAGGTGACGGCCATCTTTGACGACCACATCAGCATCTTTCTTGCCCGCCAGCTCATCGCCGAGCGGCTGGCCACCGTAGAGCTGCCCGACGGCATTGCCCGGCCCCAGATGGGACCCATCGCCACCGGCCTGGGCGAGGTTTTCCATTA